>JAZOCG010000184.1:0-7700 GCA_045596345.1 Acutalibacteraceae bacterium | reverse complement strand
CAGGTAATAAACACCTGCCAGTTGTGGATATGGTTAAGAATATAATCCTGTCGGGACACGTCCAGCTCGCTCATCACGTCGTCGAGAAACGCGACAGGCGGTTCGTCGGTGACCTCTTGTAGTAAAGTGGCTTCCGCCATCTTGAGGGCGAGCACCGCGGAGCGTTGCTGTCCTTGCGAGCCGTAGGTGCGGGCGGGTACGCCGTCGAGCAAGATATCCATATCCTCGCGATGCGCGCCGACGGTGGAAAAACCCGCGGCTTTATCCGCACGATGGGCGTTTGCGAGCAAATTCGCCCAGTTTGCGGCGATATGCGCGCTCGTTGCCCCGTCTTCGTAGGCGGGAGAGTTCCACACAAGGGATAATGTTTCTCTTCCTCCCGACAGACCGCTGTAAATATCCGCCGCGATCGGCTGGATTTTCTGCACGTAACGGCAACGGGCGGCGGTCACACGTGCCGCGGCGACCGCTAACGCGTTATCCCACAGGGCTAACATCTCCCCCTCGGATGAGGAAAAACCGCCGTTTTCCCCCGTTTGCCGCAAAAAGGCGTTGCGTTGGGTGAGTATCTTGGCGTGTTCGGTCAGCGTGCCGACATACGCGGGGCGTAATTGGCAATACGCACTGTCTACGAAACGGCGACGTCCGTCGGGACCGTCCTTGATAAGCGACAGGTGCGCTGGTGAAAACACGATCCCGCAAAAATGTCCTGCCAACCGCGCCGCGCTCGGCAATTTTATCCCATTCAGGGTAACACTGCGCCGCTGTTCGATGGCGATGTCGGCGGTCTGTTCTCTGCCGCCCGCAAAAAAATCCAATGACAGCTTTGCGCGATTTGCATCAAACGCGACCATCTCACGATCTTTCGCACCGCGAAAACTACGCGATCCCGTAAACAGCCAGCACGCTTCAAGGAGATTGGTCTTCCCTTGTGCGTTATCGCCCGCGAGAATATTAACACCCTCACACGGCAACCATTCGCCGGGGTGCAGATTACGAAACCCGTCAACGGTCAGTTTACGGACGTTCAACCGTAATCTCCTCGCCGTCGGCAGGGATGGTGACGATCTCACCGCCGCGCAGTTTTTTTCCGCGCATCAGGCAAACCTCACCGTCCACCGTGACCTCGCCGCTCTGGATCATCATTTTCGCCTGCCCGCCGGTCATCACACAGCCGGTCAACTTAAGCAGATCGTCCAGACGAATATACTCGCCATTCAGCGTAAAGGTTTGTTTACTCATTTCTTTAACCTCACAGGAAGTACGAGGAACAGGAAGGCGTTTCCTTCCTTCGGTAAAATCTTCATCGGCTTCAATGCACCCGATAATTCAATGCGTACCTCGTCGGTCTCACTGTTTTTGAGTGCGTCGAGCAGAAAACGGGAATTAAAGCCCATCTCCTCTTCCTCACCCTCAATTTGTGCCGCGAGAGAGTCGCTCGCACTGCCAAGGGGGGTAGTACAGGACACACCGATGGTGTTATCGCGGAAATCGCATACCAGCGGCGATTTCAGTCGGTCATTGATCACCAGCGATACACGGTCCACCGCATCCATAAAGGCGCGGGTATTAACTGTGACGGTGGAACTCATATCCGGCGAAATAATGCGATCATACGCCATAAATTCGCCGTCCAGCAAACGGGAGATGACCGCATAGCCTTCCACCTCAAAAATGATGTGGCGGCGACCCACCACCAAATGACAGGTCTTATCTTCATCCTTCAGCAGTTTTAATATCTCCTGCAGGGTCTTACCGGGGACGACAAATGCCGCGGTCTCTTCACTGCGTATCGGTTCACAACGCATCGCCAGACGATAACCGTCGACGCTGATGAGGCGCAATTCGTCGTTGGTGATTTCAAACCGCGTACCCGTATAGATCGGGCGGGGATCATTTGGTGCGGCAACCGCAAAAATTGTCTGGCGCACCATACTCTTAAGAATCGGCTGCGACAGCGGGAAGCTGACGCCATCCTCAATCTTCGGAATGTCGGGATAATCGGCGGCGGTCATACCCATAATGGCAAACTCCGTCACGTCATTACGAATGACGGTATTGTATTTTTCATCCGAAATGATCGTCACGCTCTCACCCGGCATCTTACGCACGATATCGCCAAACATTCTCGCTGACAGCACGATCTCGCCCGCTTCCCATACGGTTGCGTTGATGGTCGTGGTGATGCCAAGCTCCATATCAAAGCCTGCCAGATACAGCGTCGAGCCTTGTGCGCGCAAAAGAATACCTTCTAATGCGGGGAGTGCCGCCTTGGATGCGACCGCACGCTGTACGTTACCGACCGCTTCAATGAGTTCAAGTTTGTCACACAGGATGTTCATAGAAAAACCACCTTTATTCGTAAAATAGATATATAACAATGTTTATTTTTTAGTAGTAGTAGTAGGGGCTGTGATTTTGTGGAAAAGCCACACAAGGGTAATACTATCGCGGTTTTTTCATCCACAAAAAACGTGTGCGGAGAGTGAATAAAAAATGGAAAAGTGGAAAGAATAAAAAGTTCTCACCGTCTTGTGAATGTTTGTGTGTGGAAAGTGAGAAAACTGTGGAAGATTTTATCACGCAAAAAACCCTATATAAATAAGGTATATATTATAAAAGGGGTGGCTATTCCCCGCCGACCTTAAACAAGTCGACGGTGGAATAACCAAAACGTTTACTCTTCGCTGATATTTTTAATAATGTCGTTGACCATATTTTTATAGGAAGAATCCTTTGCCATCTGGCTCTCCACCTTCTGAATGGCATAGACGATGGTGGAGTGGTCGCGACCGCCGAATTCGTCGCCGATGGATTTCATCGGCAGGTTCGTGATGCTGCGCACCACGTATGCCGCTACCTGCCGCGCTTTGGAGATCGGCGCGGAGTGTTTAGAGGAGCGGATATCCTCCGGCTGTACGCTCATTGTGCGGGCAACCTCATTGATGATGCGCTCGACGGTGATGGGTACCGGCTGATTATCGTTGCGAATGTCGCGAATCGCGTTTTGTGCGGTGATGAGGGTGGGCTGTTCGCCTCCCAGCAGCACCTGCGCACGCATACGCTTAACAACACCCTCCAGTTGACGCACGTTACTGCGCAGCTGGTTGGCTATGTATTCGGCGACGTCGTCCTGTAAGGTGAAATCCAACGCCTGCGCCTTACGGCGGATGATGGCGATACGTGTCTCAAGATCCGGCGGCTGTATGTCCGCGAGCAGACCCATCTCAAAGCGGGAGCGCAGACGCTCTTCTAACGTGGCAATTTCGCGCGGCGGACGGTCACTGGTGAGAACGATCTGCTTACCGCCCGAGTGAAGCGATTCGAATGTGTGGAAAAATTCCTCCTGTAAGGAGATCTTTCCGCTGATAAATTGAATATCGTCGACGAGCAGGACATCCACCTGCCGATATTTGGCGTGAAATTCCGCCGTCGTACCGTCGTGGATCGCCTCAATAAGCTCGTTCATCATCGTTTCGCCCTTGATATAGAGGATGCGGGCGCGGGGATTGTTCTTCTGAATTTCCTTGCAAATGGCGCACAGCAGGTGGGTCTTACCCAGTCCCGATCCGCCGTAGATGAACAACGGATTATACAAGTTCGTGCGCTGATTGGCGACCGCGTGTGCGGCGGCGTGTGCAAACTTATTGGACGGACCGACGATAAAGTTGTCAAAGGTGAAATCCTCATCGGTGTTAGGAAAACCGTTGCCCTCGATGGGGAGCTTGTCCATCTGCGCGATGTCCTCGGTGGTGTCACGCGCTAAGATACGCAGACCGAGCGGAACGCCGAGCACCTTTTGCAGACAGCTTTGAATAACGGTACCGTATTCTTTTAAGATGGTGCTCTTTTGCCATTCGGTGTTGACGTACAGCACCATCTCGCCGTCTTTAATGTCGTGCGGCTCTAAGCATTTGATCCAAATATCATACGCGATGCTGCTGATCCCCGAGTTGAGGATCTCCTCCATCACGCTGACCCAGATTTGTTTGACCGATTCCATAAAATCCGCTACTCCTCAATGTCGTTTCTATTCTTTACACCCCATAAAAAAGGTGATAAACTCCTAACTCTAATTGTAGCATAAATCGAGAAATTTTTCAACGCTTTTCGCGCTATTTGTTGAAAAAATTTTACCCGTATAGGGTATCGGGAAACAAAACACGCCCAAATTCACCGTTTTAAGCCGAAAAATACAATATATGGTGGTTTTTGCGGCGGTATACCACAAGAAAGAAAAAATAATTAAAAAAATCGACCGAGAAGAGGAAATTAGCCTTGACTTTTGGGATTTGGTTGGTATATAATATGTCATTGTCAGGCTGTATGAGTGGGATTATCCCCTCACGGCAACACCCCGAGATGAAAGGAGGAGGTTTCATGTTTCGTACCTACCAGCCCAAGAAGCGGCATCGCAAAATGGAACATGGTTTCCGTAAGAGAATGGCTACAGCCAACGGCCGTAAGGTTTTGGCTCGCAGAAGAGCGAAAGGCAGAGCGCGTCTGAGCTATTGATCAAAAAGGCCACCGTTGTGTGGCTTTTTTTCTTACGTAAAGGGGGCGGGGGCATTGGCGACGTGGATAACCTTGCGGGAGAACAAAGATTTCCGCACGTTATATTACCGCGGTCGGTCACAGGTACACCCTGCCCTTGTCACGTATGTGCGTAAGAACAAACTGGGGGTGCCGCGCGTCGGCATCACCACGGGCAAAAAGCTGGGGAAAGCGGTGCAGCGCAGTCGTTGCCGCCGTGTTATCCGCGAGGCTTTTCGCCCGCATTATCCGCAGATCGGCGGATGGGACATCGTGTTTGTGGCACGTACCCGTCTGACGACGATGAAAAGTACGCAGTTAGTTCCCGTCATCGGGCAACATCTGCGTCAGTTGGGTGTGATGGACGATGGGTAAATGGTATCTGCCGAAAAACTGGCTCATCGCGCTCATCCGCTTGTATCAAAAACACCTCTCCGCGAGAACCTCGCCGGCTTGCCGTTTTACGCCCACCTGCTCGGCATACGCCATCGAAGCACTTGACCGCTTCGGCGTTGTTTTAGGCACCGGTCTCGCACTGTGGCGCATCCTGCGCTGTAACCCCTTTTGCCGCGGCGGATACGATCCCGTTCCCGAAACGTTTCCGTTTCCTTGGCGGCGCAAAAAATAAAGACCGTCAAATGACGGTGTGGAGGTAAACGAAAATGGGACTTTTTAGTTTCTTGGCAACCCCGCTCGGCTTTGTTCTGCGGTGGATCTATGAGTTGTTGCCGAACTATTTTGCGGCACTGTTTGTGTTCACGTTGCTTATGCGTCTGGTGATGTTCCCCTTGAACATCAAGTCGCACAAGTCGGCGGCGGATCGCGCGCGGTTGGCACCCCGCCTGGAGCGCATTCAGAAGAAGTATGCCAATGACCGCCAGAAACTGGCGCAGAAACAGCAGGCTCTGTACGAAAAAGAAGGCGTGAGTATGACCGGCGGTTGTCTGCCGATGATCGTGCAGACGCTGGTGCTGTTCAGCGTTATCGCGGTTATTTATAAACCGCTTGTGTACATTAAGCAGATGCCTGCCGCCGACATCACCACCTGTACGACTGCCGTCGTCGAGGCGATGAAAGAGGACGGCACTTGGACTAAGGATAAGAAGAACGAGCAATACTTCTCCGAGAAGTCTTACTATCGTGAGATGAACCTGATGGAGAAGGTGGACAAGTACGAGGACAAGATCCACGCCGCGCTCATCAAGAGCGGTAAGTCCGAGGCGGACGCCGACGCGACGATGGCTTTGCTCAAGGAGACCAAGGATCAGTTCAGTATCTTTAATATCTCGCTGTTGCAGCAGCCGTCCTACAGCGGCATTAAGCCGAACTGGTTGTGGATCATTGCGCTTTTGTCAGGTCTGACCGCGCTGTTCACCAGTTTGCTGTCGATGCACTACAACAAGCCGAGCCAGCCCCAGCAGGCACAACAGCCCGGCGGTTGCTCTCCCAACGCGATGTTGTATATGATGCCGGTGATGTCGCTGATCATCTCCTTCTCAGTGCCCGCGGGTGTGGCGGTCTACTGGATCTTCTCCAACCTGCTGGCTCTGGTGCAGACGGTGGTGCTCAACGCAATGTATAATCCCGCCAAGATCCGCGCACAGGCGGAGGCGGAATATGCTGAGCGTCGCCGCAAGAAACTGGAGGACAAGGAACGGCTCAAGGCCGCGCGTCTGGCGGAACAAGCCGCCTGGCAAAAGGAAGAGAACGAGAAGCGCGCCCAAAAGGCGGGTAAAAAGCCCACCCCCAAGAAGGACGAGACCGTGACCGAAGAAGCCCCGCAGGAGACCCCCGCGGCGGATGAACAAGTGGAGGAATAAGGCAATGGCAAGAGAAATCATCAAAGAAGCCGCCACGGTGGAGGAAGCCAAGGCACTTATCGCCGCGGAGCTGAACACCACGGAGGATAAGATCAACTTTGAGATCGTGCAGGAAGCGGGTAAGAAGGTGCTCGGTCTGTTCGGCGGTGCAAACGCGATCGTTAAGGGTTCGTTTGCGTGCTCGGCGGCGGATGTGGCGAAGGAGTATCTTGAAAAGGTGCTCGCCGCGATGGGCGTTACCGAGTTTACCTGCACGGTGAAGGAAGTAAACAACGGCTGTGTGATCTCGCTGGATGGCGAGCATCTCGGCTTTATCATCGGTCGCCGCGGCGACACGCTGGATGCGTTGCAGTATCTGACGGGTCTGGTCGCCAACCGCGTGGATAACGCGTATTATCGTGTGACGCTGGATATCGGCAACTACCGTGAGAAGCGCGAGCAGGCACTTGTTGCGCTGGCACAGCGTCTGGCGGGACAGACCGCCCGCACCGGTCGTCGCCACTCGCTCGAGCCGATGAACCCCTATGAGCGTCGCATCATCCATACGGCGGTACAGGAGATCGAGGGCGTGACCTCGTGGAGTGTCGGCAGCGAGCCGAACCGTCACGTGGTGATCGGTTCGGTTGACGACAACGGCAGCCGTGAAGAGACCGAAGAGCGTCGCGGCGGCAGAGGTCGTTCCCGCGGCGGGCGCGGTGGTCGCGGCGGACGCGGCGGCAATGGCGGACAACGCCGTGAGCGCGCCCCTCGCCGTGAGCACGAGATCGTCGCTCCTGAGCGTCCCGTGCGTGAGTTCATCTCCCGTTCCAATCCCCTGCCGATGGCAGACGGCGGCTCCATCCCGACCCGCACCGAGTCGGAACTGGAAAACAGCGCATCGCTGTACGGCCGCATTGATCTGTAAAGATAGGACACAACACCCCCGTGGGCATCGCCCACGGGGGTAAAATTTTTGATCAAACCAAAATTGCGTAACCGCTAAAATAGGATTGTAGGGGACGGCGTCCTCGACGTCCCGAGCAATTCTGTACAATCCAAAGCGGGCGGTCGGGGACGCCCGCCCCTACGACGTTGTTTATGGCTTGCGCAGACTAATATATAGGGCGTGACATCTATAGCGGTCTAAAAGATAGTAAAACCTCCCTTTACACAAGGGAGGCTTTTTGTGACTAAAATCCGTATAAAACGACACAAATTATCCTGTCCGTAAAACACAATCACCCCATATTGCCGCTTTTCTCCATCAACACAGCAAGGGCGGCGAGGGGCGCAGTCTCGCAGCGCAGGATGCGCGGACCGAGGGTGGCGACCCGCCCGCCTGCGGTTTTGACCGCATCCACCTCGGCG
>JAZOCG010000183.1:0-7541 GCA_045596345.1 Acutalibacteraceae bacterium | reverse complement strand
GGCCATCAACCACGCCAAGGCCGCCGGCGTTTCCATCATCGTCGCCATTAACAAGATGGATAAACCCACCGCCAACCCCGACCGCGTGATGCAGCAGCTCACCGAGCACGAACTCGTGCCGGAGGAGTGGGGCGGCGACGTTATCTGCGTGCCGGTTTCCGCGCACACGGGTATGGGTATCGACGATCTGCTGGAGAACGTCCTGCTGGTCGCGGAAGTCAAAGAACTCAAGGCTAACCCCGACCGCGCCGCCAAGGGTACGGTCATCGAGGCGCGCCTGGATAAGGGTCGCGGTCCCATTGCGACCGTACTGGTGCAAAACGGCACCCTGCACGCGGGCGATATCCTCGTGGCGGGCACTGCCGTCGGTCGCGTACGCGCGATGACCGACGAAAACGGCAAAAAACTCACCGAGGCCGGTCCGTCCGTGCCTGTGGAAATTATGGGTCTTGCCGAGGTTCCCGCTTCGGGCGACATCTTCAACGCCGTCAGCGACGAGCGTCTGGCGCGCGAGCTGGTCGAGCAGCGTAAGACCGCTGCGAAGGAGGAGTTGTTCAGCCAGTACCAGAAGGTCACACTGGATAACCTGTTTGACCAAATGCACGAGGGCGAGATGAAGGAACTCAAGATCATTGTCAAGGCCGACGTGCAGGGCTCTGTCGAGGCGGTCACCCAGTCGCTGCAGAAGCTCACCAACGAAGAAGTGCGCGTGCGTGTCATCCACGGCGCGGTGGGCGCGGTGTCCGAGAGCGACGTCATGCTCGCCGACGCGTCCAACGCGATCATTGTCGGCTTTAACGTCCGTCCCGACCCGCTCGCACAGGTCGCCGCGGAGAACGCGGGCGTGGATATGCGTCTCTACCGCATCATCTACGATGCCATTGAGGAGATCGAGACCGCGATGAAGGGTATGCTTGCCCCCAAAACGCGCGAGGTACTGCACGGCCGTGCGGAAGTTCGTCAGGTCTACCGCATCACGGGTGTCGGCATCGTCGCGGGCTGCTATGTCGTCGACGGCAAGGTGTGCCGTAACGACCTTCTGCGCATCGTGCGTGACGGCATCATCATCGGCGACGATAAGATGATCTCCCTCAAGCGTTTCAAGGACGATCAAAAAGAGGTCGCCCAAGGCTACGAATGCGGTATCGGTCTGGAGAAATTCACCGATATTCAGGAAGGCGACATCTACGAGACCTATATCATCGAGGAATACCGTGATTAAAATGGGCTAATCGCCCATTTTAATCACGGCAATATGCCCTTCGCATCTTAAACAGGTGCGATTTCGGCAAAACCGAAACCGGTCATATTTGCCCTGTGTTAATAAAAAGGAGGGACGATTATGCCCAACTATCGAATGGACCGTACCGGCGAGGATATTATGCGGGAATTGACCGCTATCCTGCGCACGGTAAAGGATCCCCGCGTCACCGGCTCGATGATCAGCATCGTGCGGGTAGACGTCACGCGGGACTTGTCCTATGCCACGGTCTATATCAGTTCAATGAGCGGCATTGAAGCCGCTAAAGAAGCCGTCAAAGGACTTAAATCCGCCGCCGGCTATATGCGGCGCGAGCTAGGCTCGGCACTGAAACTGCGCCATACGCCCGAACTGCGCTTTGTCGCGGACGATTCCATTGAGTATAGTTCCAATATCGCCGCGATGATCCATAAAATCAGTAAAACGGAGGCGGTTGCCGATGACCAAAACGATTAACGAGCAGACCGCCGCCGAATTGCTCAAAAATGCGGATAATATCCTGTTGCTCGCGCATCAATATCCCGACGGCGATACCATCGGGTCGAACTTTGCTCTGTGTCTGGGTCTTCAGACGCTGGGTAAGACCGTGCGCGTGCATTGCGGGGATCCGATCCCCCATAAATACGACTATCTGTACGAGGGTGTGCCGCAACCGAACTTTGAGCCCGATTTTATCTGCGCGGTGGACGTTGCGGATGTCAACCTGCTCGGAGAGGCAACCGCGGAGATCTACGGCGATAAGATCGATCTGTGCATCGACCATCACGCCACCAACACAGGATTCGCCGCCCACACCTGCGTAGACAGCACCTGCGGTGCGGCGGCAATGGTTGTCTACCGCATCCTCGGTCTGCTCGGAGTTAACCTCACTCCGGCGATCGCACAGTGCATCTATACGGGTATTGCCACCGACACGGGATGCTTCAAGTACGCCAATGCCAGCGCATTAGCGCATCGCATCGCCGCGGAATGCATCGATCTCGGCATTCCTTATGAGATGATCAACCGTGTCAATTTTGATACCAAATCCCGCGCCCGCATCGAGCTCGAGCGGTTGGCACTCGACGGAATGCGCTTCTATCACGACGGTCGTGTAGCGGTAATGACCATCACCAACGAGATGGTCAAAAGCAGCCGCGCGGGTGAAAACGACCTTGAAGGGTTACCGCCCATCCCCCGTCAGATCGAGGGTGTATGGGTGGGCGTCACTCTGCGTCAAAAACCCGACGGAAACTATAAGATCAGCGTACGCACCGGCACCCACGCCGATGCCGCCGCGATCTGCGCTGTTCTCGGAGGCGGCGGGCACGATCGCGCCGCCGGTTGCACCGTCAACGGCAAGCGCGAAGACGTTACCGTTACCATCTTGCAGGCGATCGAGCAAGTCGTCGCCCGCATCACCACCGGCTGACGTGCTGTAGGAGTTATATGTATGACACCGACCGACGGAATTTTACTCATTAATAAAGACAGCGAGATGACGTCCTTTCTCTGCTGTGCCATTCTGCGCCGACTGCTCGGGGTAAAGAAGATCGGACACGCCGGCACCCTCGACCCCAACGCGACGGGCGTGTTGCCTCTGCTGGTCGGGCGTGCCACAAAAGCACTCGACCGTCTGCCGACACAGGACAAGCGGTACACCGCTACCCTACGCTTCGGTGCTGTCAGCGACACGTTGGACGTTTGGGGAACGGTGGAAGAAACGGGTGCGCCCATCCCGACGCGCGACGCGATCGAGGCGGCATTGCCCTCTCTGCGCGGAGACATTCTGCAAGTACCGCCGATGACCTCGGCACTCAAGAAGGACGGTGTACGGCTGTATGAGTTGGCGCGACAAGGCATCGAAATCCAGCGTGAAGCGCGACCGATCACCGTCTATTCTCTGGACGTTCTCGCCTATGATGAAAAAGCAGGCGAACTCACCATTGACTGCCACTGCTCCAAAGGCACCTACATCCGCTCCATCTGCGATGATCTCGGACGGATGCTCGGCTGCGGCGCGGTGATGACCGCGCTGTGCCGCACGATGGCGGCTGGCTACCCGCTCGAAGCATGCATCTCCGTCGCCGAGGCGAAGGAGTTGGCACAAAACGGCACACTTTTTGATCGGATCCTGCCGATTGAAAGTGCTTTCAAAACCTATTCTGCCGTCACCGTCACCGCCGCGCAGGCAACCCGCTTTCGCAACGGCGGCGCACTCGCGCTTGAGCGATTGCACGCGCCCGTCAGCGGACCGACGCGGGTCTATTCCACCGGCGGCGATTTCCTCGGCTTGGGGATCCCAACCGACGGAGAACTCAAAGTGAATTATTTAGCATAACGAAAGGAGAGAACGGTATGACCATCTACCGACTGCCGACCGATACCGACCGCGTACCCGCCGTGGAACGTGCTGTCGCGCTCGGGCTGTTCGACGGGATGCACATCGGGCATCGCGCCGTCGTCGCCGAAGCGGTTCGCGCAGGTGGCGGGCAATGTGCGGTATATACCTTCTCTCCTGCGACGTTATATACCAAAGGTGCTGTCCGCCGCATCGCTTGTGACGAACAACAAAACGACATCCTTGCACGGATGGGCGTCACCGAAATATTCGAAACCGATTTTGCCGCTGTGTGCGATCTCTCACCCGAAGCATTCGTCGAAGAGATCCTGCAAAACACCCTGCACGCGACGGTCGTCGCTTGCGGGTTTAACTACCGCTTCGGCAAAGGCGGGAGCGGCGATTTCACTCGTTTGCGCGAGCTGTGCTCCGCGCGCGGTATATCCGCCGTTGTTGTCCCCGCCGTCGAGAGCGAAGGACAGACCGTCAGCTCCACCGCCATACGCGAGGCTCTTGCCGACGGTGATATGGCGAGTGCGCGACGGATGCTGGGGCGCGGTTATTGCCTTACCCTACCTGTTGACCAAGGGCAGCACCTCGGTCGACAGCTCGGTATGCCCACCATCAACCAACGTCTGCCCGACCACCTCGCTCTGCCTCGATTTGGGGTCTATGCCTCCTGTGTGGAAACAGGCGGGCGAGTGCATTACGGCGTGACCAATATCGGTGTGCGTCCCACCGTCGGTTCGGACGCCCCGCTCGCCGAAACCCGCATTTTTGACTTTGACGACGATCTGTACGGACAAACCGTTGCCGTCTATCCCGTTAAATTCCTGCGCGACGAGCAAACCTTTGCTACACTGGACGATCTCCGCGCGCAAATTGAGCGCGATGCCGACGAAGCGCGCACGGTGTTCCACGGCGACAACGACACGCCGATCAAAGCGGTGTTGTTCGACTTTGATGACACACTACACCTACGCGACCACGCCTTCCAACAGGCGTGTCACCTCTTCCTGCGGCGGCACTATCCCGCACTCAGCGAGGATGAGCATGCTGCGCGCTTCAAAGAGATGGTGCAATTTGACGATTACGGCTATCGCCGCCCCTTATCTTACCCTGAATACATTAAAAAATATCTCACCGAATGGGAAAGCACCGTCTGCGACAACGCGGACGATGCTCTGCGGGAGTTCTATTTGGATTTTGCCGCGAACAGCGTGTTGATGGATGATGCTGTTGACACGTTACGCGAGTTGCGTCGCCGCGGCTATCTGATCGGGGTCATTACCAACGGCTTCTCCTTTTTACAGGATCACAAGCTCGGGTTCTCGGGACTACGCCCATTCGTGGACATCACCGTCGTTCAAGAAACCGAAGGTATCGGCAAGCCCGATGCCGAGATATTCCGTCGCGCCGCGGCACGCCTCGGTGTACCGTGTGCGGCATGCCTGTTTGTCGGAGATATGCCGACAAACGATATTGAGGGCGCACGCTCGGCAGGAATGTCGGCGGTGCGTATCGATTACGGATTCCCAAAAAATCATCCTATTTACGAACATCCCGTCCCGTCGGATGTCCCCGAAATCCACAATTTGGACGAGCTGTTCGACCTGCCGATTCTTGACGTTTTCCCGAAAATACCGTAAAATTAGGATGTTGACTCTCTGCTTTGGAGGTTGTGATTATGAAAGTTTCTCCGTCGGTTTTAACCTGTGATTTCGCCCACGTAGCGGACGAATTGCGTATGGTGGAATCCACCGGTGCGGATATGGTGCATCTCGACGTAATGGACAGCGTGTTTGTCCCGAATATGAGCTTCGGTGCTCCCGTGATCGCCTGTATGCGCCCGCACACCGATCTGTGCTTTGACGTGCATCTGATGATGCAGTATCCTGACCGTCTGCTGGACGACTTTGCTAAGGCGGGCGCGGACATTATCAACATCCATCTCGAAAGCTCCGCCCCCATCGCGGACACTCTTGCCCGCATCCGCGCGTTAGGCAAAAAGCCCGCCATCACCATTAAACCCAAAACCCCCGCCGAAGAAGTGTTCCCTTATCTCGAGATGGTGGATATGGTGCTGGTGATGACGGTGGAGCCCGGCTTCGGCGGACAATCCTTTATGGCGGATATGTTGCCGAAGATTGCCGCGCTGCGCGCCGAGATCGACCGTCGCGGACTCAACGTCGATATCCAAGCGGACGGCGGTATCAACGCCGATACCGCCAAGCTGGTTGCCGAGGCGGGCGCAAACATCGCCGTCATCGGCAGCGCACTGTTTAATTCCCCCGATCCGAAGGCTCTGGTCGATGCGGTTCACGCGCTGTAAGAACCAGTTTTCCCAGCGCATCTCCCGTCGCCAACAAGCAACCGTGCTCAGCGGCATACGCGGCGGCGGGCTCACCCCGCCCGATCAATTGCCCGTACTCTCTCAGAAGTGTTGTCTGCCGACGGCTCAGCCGCGGCGCAGGATACACCGCGAGTGTGTAACCGTTGTCCGTTTCATACAACGAAACGTGCGCGGTCTCCTGCCCGTCTTGACGGGATACCGTCCACTGCTCCGCTAAACGAAAGAGCGTATCAACATCGGCGATATGATACACGCAGACACCGCTGCTGTGCGGATTTCGGCGCGCAGAGATCAGCACAAGCCATCCGCCGTCGACGGGAACGCGCTCGACGAGAATGTGCTTTCCAAGACGCGACAGACGCGCCTGCACTGCCTGCAGCATCTCGCGCAGATGCTCGCCGATATCCCGCGTATGTGTTTCCAATTCGTCCTCCGACAACCATATGCGCAGGTTGCCGTTGGATATCGGTTCGACTTTCACGCTCTCGTCCTCCTCGTATGTATTCTCCACTCCATCATAAGACCTACGCTCCGTCCATAACAAGAGGATTTTTTTGGCGGGAGGAATTCCCGCTCAAACCACTGGCTTTCGAAGAAAGGTGTGATCTTATGGGTATGTTCCCCCGAGGCGTTGTACTCCCTTTCCAAAAAGGAAATGCCCCACTCAACAACATTGACGATTTTAAGGCGATAAACGCGGTACGCGTTCCTTTGGTGCGTCTGGATTTTGACACGCCCGTGCCGTCTCTGCCTTTTGAAGAGGATGCGGCGATTTCGCGTGGCAGCATCTTATACAGCGAAGAAAATGAACTGCCGGTGATCGCGCCGATCGCGGGCAGATTTGCGGGCACCGTTGTACTGCAGCACCCGCAATACGGGAAACTGCTGTGTGCGGAACTGATGCCCGCTGAGGACGGTGAGGAAGAGACCTTGCCCATCCTCGCGCAAGAAGAACTGACCGCTGACAGCATCCTGCGCATCGCACAGGATGCCGCTATCTATGACGAGATCGACGGCATCCCGCTTGCGGAAAAGCTTGCCACCTGGCAGCTGCCGCCGAATGATATCGCGGCACCCACCTGCGTACTGGTAGCTGACGCGACCGAAAACGACGTGTATGGCAGTGCCGCCTGGGCAATCCTCGCCGAAGAACCTGAGATGGCTCTCGACGGTCTGCAACTGGCGGCAAAAGCACTCAATTTCACCCGTTACCATATCGCCACGATGCTGCCGAAGGCACAACGCCGTAAGCTTTGTCATACGATTGGTCGTATCAACGTCTATACGGTCGGCGATGAATATCCTGTGACCGACTATGCCGACGAGCGCGATGAGGTGTTCCGCATCGGTATACAGGCATGTCTCGCACTCGCCAAAGCCGTACGACAAGGACAAAAGGCGGTATCCACCGTCATCACCGTGGCGGGCGACGGCATCCTCGCCTCACGCAATCTGCGTGTGCCTTACGGTGTCGATATCGGCGACATTTTGCAGCAGTGCGACGTCGGCGGCAACGTCGATATCGTGCTCGGCGATGCGATGACCGGTGTCGCTTGCCCCGACCCGCACACCCCGCTGTTGCCCGGCACGACTACCCTGCTTGTAAT
>JAZOCG010000182.1:0-21080 GCA_045596345.1 Acutalibacteraceae bacterium | reverse complement strand
ACGGGCACACACACGTGCCGGCATGTGAGGAGTATCCGACGCATACCTACATAAACCCGGGCTCGGTATCCATCCCGAAGGAAGGGTCACCGCACAGCTACCTCATCCTCACCGACGAGGGTTTCACGTGGAAGAATATAGACGGCGACGCGTATAAACAGCATAATTTTTAACGCAAAAAGGAGGCGATTCGCCTCCTTTTCTCTATTTTCGACAAATTTTCGCTATATAATATATATTAATTATATAGTTGCTTTTTAACTGTTTATATGCTATGATAAATCTGTATAATTGTGCTCAGTATGCGAATTGACAGAGAGGAACAGCAAAACGATGAAAAAACGGATTATGTTATCCACCCCCACGATGCATGGAGAAGAACAACAGTATATTCAGGAGGCTTTCGACACCAACTGGATCGCGCCGCTCGGCGCAAATGTCGATGGGTTTGAACAGGAGATGTGCGCCTACGTCGGTGTTAAGTCGGCGACTGCTTGCGTGAGTGGTACGTCGGCACTGTTCCTCGCCTATAAGTTGGCGGGGGTGAAGCCGGGAGACATCGTGTTCTGCTCTGATATGACCTTCGCCGCGACGGTCAACCCCGTCAGCTATCTCGGCGGTCGGCAGGTGTTTATCGATTCCGAGCGGGACACTTGGAATATGAGCCCCGCGGCGTTAGAGGCGGCGTTTGAGAAATATCCCGAATGCAAGGTTGTGGGGCTGGCGCATCTTTATGGTACGCCGAGCAAGATGGACGAGATCCTCGCCATCTGTAAACGCCATGGCGCGGTGCTGGTAGAGGATGCCGCTGAGAGCCTGTCCGCTACATATAAAGGTCGCCAGACCGGCACCTTCGGCGACTACGCAGTCGTCAGTTTCAATGGCAATAAGATCATCACTACCTCGGGCGGCGGTATGCTGCTGTCGGACGACGAGGACGCGATCAAGAAGGCGCGTTTCTGGTCAACGCAGGCGCGAGATTCTGCACCGTGGTATCAACATTCCGAACTCGGCTATAACTTCCGTATGAGCAACGTAGTCGCAGGTATCGGTCGCGGGCAGTTGTTGCATATTGAGGAACATCGCGCACGTAAGAAGGCGATCTACGAGCGATACAAAGAGGGGCTTAAAGATTTGCCTTTGTCGATGAACCCGTATCTTGAGGATACCGAGCCGAACTTTTGGCTGTCTTGCCTGTTGCTGGATAAGGGCTGCGGTATCCAACCGTTACAGCTGCTTGAGCGGTTGGAGGCGGAGAACATCGAGAGCCGCCCGATCTGGAAGCCGATGCACCTGCAGCCCGTCTATGCCGATCGCGATTTCATTCCCGATCCGTCGGGCTGTGTCGGCGAGGACGTGTTCACCCGCGGGCTGTGTCTGCCCAGCGACATCAAGATGACCACCGAGGAGCAGGATGCGGTCATCGCGGTCATTCACGATTGCTTCAAATAAGTTACATCGAGGAGTACATAATGTACGCGAAATGTTTTAAGCGTTTGCTGGACATCGTATTGTCCTTTGCGGCACTCGCGGTGCTGTCACCGGTTTTGCTGATTTTCACCGTGGTCGGCGCGCTCGTGATGAAGGGGAACCCCTTCTTCACTCAACTGCGTCCGGGCAAGAACGAGAAGATTTTTAAACTCATCAAGTTCCGCACGATGACCTGTGAGACGGACGAAGACGGACAGCTTCTGCCCGACGAACAACGGCTGACAGGATACGGGCGGTTTCTACGGTCGACCTCGATCGACGAGCTGCCCGAGCTGATCAACATTCTCATCGGGGATATGTCGATTATCGGTCCGCGACCGTTGCTGGTGCAGTATCTGCCGCTGTATAACGAAGAACAGCGTCATCGTCACGATGTGCGCCCCGGTCTTTCGGGGCTCGCCCAAGTGAACGGACGCAACACCGTCAGTTGGGAGCAAAGGTTCGCCTATGATGTGGCATACGTCAATAACATCACCTTTCTTGGGGATGTGAAGATCGTATTAGACACCATTAAAGTGGTATTGGCCAAGGATGGCATATCTTCTGAAACATCGGAAACAATGGAAGATTTTTTGGGCACCCCAACACATTTATAAAATATTTGGAAAACAAGCGGGTGATCTGTTATGCAAACACCATATTTCGTTATCAATAAAGATGAACTCGATGAACAAGTTCATCAATTAAAAGCGGCTCTTGATCGTTATTGGAGCAATTATATTGTTGGTTATTCTTACAAGACCAATTCTGTGCCATGGGTCATACGCTATTTTGCACAACAGGGATTTTATGCAGAGGTTGTATCGGACGATGAGTATGGTTTGGCACGGAAGATCGGATACACGACGAACATCCTATACAATGGTCCCATTAAGAGCAAGGAAACTTTTTTGGAAGCATTGGAAAATGCGTGTTACATAAACATCGACACAAAGCGTGAGATCGATTGGCTCCCTTCCCCGAAAAACGAAAAGACGTACCATATTGGCGTCCGCGTGAATTTTGATATTGAGCGTTACTGCGACGGACAATCGGCGTGCGGGGATGAGGGCGGTCGTTTTGGGTTTTGTTATGAGAACGGTGAATTTGAAAAGGCGGTCCTAGCCATTCAGAAAAAGGGCTATCGTATTGCGGGCATTCATTTGCACACCAGTTCTAAGACAAGATCGGTTGATATCTATCGCGCAATTGCACGTATGGCGTGCCAACTGTCATTGGAATATGCGCTCGATCTGGAGTATATTGACATCGGTGGAGGGTATTTCGGCGGACTGCCCGATAGACCGCAGTTTGCGGATTATTTTGCTGCCGTGCAAGAAATTTTACAGCAGCAGTTTGATCCCCGCAAGACCAAATTGATTGTGGAGCCGGGTATGGCACTTATCGGGTCGCCGATATCCTATGTCACTTCGGTTATTGATGTCAAAGATACAACATACAACCGATTTGTTGTAACGGATGGCAGCCGTACAAACATTGATCCGTTGATGGGGAAGAAGAATTATTTCCATTGTATCGAGTATGCAGATGCGGAACAAAGAGCGCAGCATCCGAAACAAGTCATTAGCGGGTTCACCTGTATGGAGCCGGATCGGTTGTTCATATTATCCGATGCGCCGGAGCTTAGGGAAAATGATCGCATCATATACAACAAGGTAGGTGCGTACACGATGTGTTTGTCACCGCAGTTCATCAAATATTCTCCCGCTGTATATGTTCGGCAAGGGGAGGAAATGAAACTGGTTCGAAAGAAATGGACACCGGAAGAATATACAGCCGGAGATATAGGGTGAGGTATTTATGAACATTTTAATTTTGAGCGTGGGCACGCGGAATAAGATCGTGCAATACTTCAAGAATGCTGTTGGATGCAACGGTAAGGTTGTGGCGACGGATATGAGTAATGTTGCGCCGGCTGTTTATGAGGCGGATGTATTCTATCAGGTGCCGCGCATGACCGAAGAAGGGTATATTGACAACATTTTGGCTATTTGCCGCAAGGAAAAGATCGATGCGGTGTTGACACTGATCGATCCGGAGCTTTCGCTGCTCGCAGAAAACCGCGACCGGTTTAATGAACTCGGTGTGACGGTGGTTGGCTCGGATTATGCTCTGTGCGAGCGATGCCTGGATAAGTGGCAGATGTTCTTGTGGCTTGAAGAGCACGGGTATCGTTGTGCAAAGAGCTATATGGACAAGGAGGCGTTCTTCCGCGATGTGGATGCAGGAAAGATCGGCTATCCCGTGTTCGTGAAGCCTGCGTGCGGCAGTGCGAGCATCGCCATATCAAAGGCCTATGACAGAGAAACGGTGGAAACGCTGTTCGCCCACGATGAGGGTTTGATGATACAGGAGTTTTTGCACGGTCAGGAGATCGGCGCGGATTGTTATATCGATATGATCAGCGGAGAAACTGTTTCGATATTCACCAAAAAGAAACTGGTTATGCGTGCCGGAGAAACGGATAAAGCTATTTCGTTTATAGATGCTCGCTTGTTTAAACTTATAGAACGTTTTATCGATGAGAGCGGATTTCGCGGACAGATCGACATTGATATTTTCGATGTTAACGGCGAGTATGTCATTTCGGAGGTCAACCCTCGCTTTGGCGGTGGGTATCCGCACGCATATGCTTGCGGATGCGATCATATGAAACTGATTAAAAACAATGTCGAAGGAAAGACAAATCCGCGAAATATCGGCAATTATCCGCCGGATATCTATATGATGAAATACAACGAAATCATGATAAAACCTGCGCACGAGGCGACGGCCAAAGACAGGTAAAGACACTAAAGGAGGTGGCAAAAAGTGAAAAAACTATGCTTTATTACAACTGTGGCAGACACACTGCAATCGTTTGTCGTGTCACAGGTGGTGTATTTTAAGCAGCAGCATCCCGATTGGGAGATTTCACTTATCTGCGATAATAACCCTGCTTTTGCCGCCACACTGCCAAAGGATATTCGGTATATTCCCGTGAGTATGGGTAGAGGCGTGAGTCTCTCCGGAATATCAGCGGTTTTTTCACTAGGCAAAATATTCAAGACAGAACAGTTTGATATGATTGTTTATGCAACCCCCAATGCGGCGTTATATTCTTCTGTGGCGGGGGCATTTTGTGCTGTTAAGCGTCGAATTTATTGTCAGTGGGGAATTCGGTATGTCGGGTTTTCCGGAACGTCGCGACGTGTGTTTAAGATACTGGAAAAATTAACCTGTCGACTGTCGACAAACATTAATGCGGTCAGTGCCTTAAATCGTGCGTTTGCTATTGCTGAAGGGTTATATAAAGCGGACAAGGCACAGGTTGTTGGTAACGGCGGAACGATCGGTGTGGATCTAACACAATACGACATTTCCCGTTATGCGGAATTCCGTCAGAACAAGAGAGCGGAATTGGGTGTGGATAATGCGTTTGTGCTGGGCTTTGTCGGCAGATTAAGTCGTGACAAAGGAACGGAAGAACTGTTGCGGGCAACAAAACGTCTTTCACAGAAAATGCGTGTTAGATTAGTGTGCGTCGGCACCGACGAGCTGAGAAGACAGGACATCCCCGATGACATACGGCAGTGGGCACAAGACAGCGGTGTGTTGATTCTTACCGGAGAGAAATCTCCGGAAGAAGTTAAGGAATATTACGCGGCGATGGATGTGTATGTTCACCCGACCTATCGTGAGGGCTTCGGTATGGTGTTGCAGGAGGCGGGGGCGATGGCGTGTCCCGTTATTACCACCCGTATTGCCGGGGCGTCCGAGGTGTTGCAGGAAGGTGTGTCCTGCTTACTGTGTGAGCCGCGTGATGTCGACTCGCTCTATCAAGCAATCAGGAGCCTGTGTGACGATCGTGAGCGTTGTGCTCAAATGGGACGGGCGGCGCGCGCGTATGTAGAAGAACGCTACGAGCGTGGATTGATGCTGGCCAACCAGTTGAAACGTTACGAAGAATTATTGGGAGAGGAAGTGCCTGTATGCAACTGATGTTGTTGACCGGCGACCCCGCCTATGCGCGCAGAGCGCAGGACTGCGGCGTGGACCGCATCTTCTTAGATTTAGAATATATCAACAAAGCGGATCGCCAAAAAGGGCGCAACACCTTTATCACACAAAATATGATCAAGGATGTTGCACCGCTACGACAGGTGCTGACTTCGTCGCAGCTGTTGGTGCGTACCAATCCGATCAATCCTTTATCCAAAGAGGAGATTGACGGTGTGTGCGCCGCGGGTGCGGATCTGATTATGCTGCCGATGGTGTACGATGCCGAGGATGTCGAGACTTTCGTGCGCTTGGTGGACGGCCGTGCCAAAACGGTGCCGATGGTGGAGACCCCGCAGGCGATGGCTCGCCTTGACGATATTTTGGCTGTTGATGGCGTGGACGAGTTGTATGTCGGGCTCAACGACCTGCACATCGGTCTGGGGCTTAATTTTATGTTTGAGATCCTCAGCGGCGGTCTTGTTGACTATATGGCGGAGAAACTGCACCGCAAAGGCATCCCGTTTGGTTTCGGCGGTATGGCGAAGATCGGCGAAGGTGTGCTCCCCGCCGAGTGCATTTTGGCGGAGCATTATCGCTTAGGCTCGTCGAGTGTGATCCTCTCCCGCACCTTCCGCAACGAGGTGGACGCGGAGGGCAAACCGATGTTGGATCTGAAGACGGAGATCGATAAGATCCGTGACTGGGAAAAAACATTGGCAGGCTGGACGCCCGCTGATTTTGAAAATAATCGCGCCCGCGTGAAAGAATGTGTGAGCGCGATCGTCAACAGGTGAGTAAAATGATAGTTTTGACCGATAAGCCACTGAATACCGATGTGTTGGCAGATACCGCTACTCAGGTTATGTTGATTAAAGAACAGGATCTCGCTGTATATAACGGCAACGCCGATGTGGCGGTCATCTGCGGAAGTCGCGCGATGGCGATCAAGGCGGCGGCGATGGACCTGCCGAACCTGCAGCTGTTCCAACTGACCAGTGCGGGGTTTGACGGTGTACCGTTGGAAACATACGCCGCCAAAGGTGTCGCGGTTGCCAACGCGGGCGGTGTCTACAGCGTGCCGATCGCCGAAACGGTGGTGTTCGGCATCCTGCAGATGGCGAAACGCCTGCGTAAAAATCCGAATAACCGCCGTTTTAAGTTAACGCGCGGCTATCGTGAGATCACCGAATTAAAGGATAAGAACGTGCTCATTATGGGAGCAGGAAATATCGGTACGGCGGTGGCGACCCGCTTGGCGGCGTTTGCCATGGCGGTGGATGGCTATGACCCCTATTGCGCCGAAAAGCCGCCTTACGGAAAGATCTTGCGCAACCGAGAGGCGTTGATTTCCGCGTTGGGTGATTACGATTATATCGTATCGACAATGCCGGATAATGAGGCTACACGGAAGTTTATCAATGAGGAACTGTTTGCCTGTATGAAGGACACCGCCGTGGTGGTCAACGTCGGTCGCAAGGCAGTGTTTGACAACGAGGCGTTTTATGCGGCACTGAAAGTGCGTCGCATCGGCGGTGCGGTGCTGGATATGTTTGAGCGACTGCCTAATCCGATCACCAACAAGTTCCGCCGATTATCCAACGTGGTGGTATTACCGGGAGTGGCGGCGATCTCCCGAGAGGTGAACGATCGCCTGCGTGCTTTGATGACAGAGAATGTCCGCCGTGCGCTAAGTGGTGACGAGATCGGCTATGTCATTAACAGGAGGAAATAAGATGTTTTTCAGCGTGATTATTCCGGTATATAACGTCGAAAAGTATTTATCCGAGTGCGTGGACAGCGTGCTTGGTCAAACGTTTACGGATTTCGAATTGATCCTTGTTGATGATGGCAGTAAGGACACGAGCGGTGCGCTGTGCGATGAATACGCGGCGAAGGATGCGCGCGTTAAGGTCATACATAAAGAGAACGGCGGACAGTCCACGGCACGTAACATAGGGGTTGATGCGTCGGGCGGACAGTATGTGTTGTTCTTAGACAGCGATGACTTTATTCGGGATAACCGCTTTTTTGAGGACGTTCACGCAGCAATCGAGGAAGACACCGATATCGTAGTGTATCGCTATGTCAAGCATTATGAAGATCGCGTAGACGAGTGCGGTATATCGCTTGCGGACATCGACCCGACGGATAAGGTGGCGTTTCTTAGCGAATTGGTGCGGCGTGACGCATTTTTCTGCTCCTGCTGGTCAAAGTGCACGCGGTTAGCCATCCTCAAGGACAACGCCATACAATTTGACACCTCGCTTTCCTGCGAGGATATGGACTGGTATTATAACGTGGTGTTCAAGGCGCAGCATTTTAAGGTCATTGACAAGCCGTACATCGCCTATCGTCAGCGAGAGAATTCCGTCACCTCGTCGTTCAACAAAAAAAGCATCAAGGATAATATCTACACCATTGATACGTGGGCGAGGAGATTCGAGGGGATCGAGGATGAACGTCAGCGTGAGGTGCTTTTCGCCTCTCTCGCAAAGTTGTATTGCAATCTGTTAATTTCGTATGCGCGTCACTCGGCAAAGCTGCGAGACGAAAAGAAAGCAATCTTCTCGTTTGGCTATTTGTTGCAGTATGATCTTAATCCGCGCACAAAAATAATTGCTCGATTTGCGCGTGTGTTTGGGTTGAACATAACGTGCCTCTTGCTGAATATTCTGGATAAAGTCAGGTGAAACCAATGAACGTTCCAAAGGTGCTGGTGGTCGGCATTAACCCGTGGGTAGACAACACGGGCATCAACACGCTCATCAATTTTTTTGATGGGTGGGATAAGGATGCGCTCGCGCATCTGTATACCCGCGCGGGTCTGCCGAATACGCATATGTGTGACCGCTTCTTTCGCATCACCGAATCAAAAGTGATGCATAGTGTGTTCAACCGCCGTATTCGCACGGGCGAAGAGGTGAAAAACAGCGGTCACACCGATACCGACGTTGCGGCAGAAGGGCAGCTTTATAAGAAAAAACACAGCGGCTTGATGACCTTGGCGCGCGAGATGGTGTGGTTGCTTGGTAAGTGGAAGACAAAAGAGCTGGACCGCTTTTTAGATGACTTTGATGCGGACGTGCTGTTCTTTCCGATCTACTCCACCGTGTATATGAACCGTATTCAGAATTACATTCGCCGTCGTACCCGCAAGCCGGTGGTGTTGTATGTGTCGGATGACAACTATTCTTATAAGTCCATTCCGCACGATCCATTGTCCTTGTTTATGCGTTTTTGGCTGCGTTGTCAGGAGAAGAAGTTGTTTAAGGCGGCAAGCAACGTGATGGTCATTGCACCAAAACAGAAGGAAGAATACGATACGCTGTTCGGCACGGACAGCGTGGTGCTGACCAAGGGTGTGGATTTCAGTGCCTACCCATTTGAGGAGAAACCGCTCGGCGAGCCGATTCGACTGGTATATACGGGTAAACTCATCATTGGTCGCTGGTTGTCTCTTGCAGCGATTGCGGAAACGTTGGAGAAGATCAACGCCGACGGTGAGCGGATGTGCCTGGACATCTACACCACCGACACGCTCACCCCCGAACAGGAGGTTGCGCTCAATCGCGGCGGCAGCCGCGTGCGCGGTGCCTTGACGCTCGACGAGGTCGCACAGGTGCAAAAGCAAGCGGATGTGCTGGTGTTTGTGGAGAGTTTAGAAAAGAAATTCAAGAACGCCGCGCGCCTGTCCTTCTCTACTAAGATTACCGATTATTTGCGCAGCGGGAAATGCATTTTTGCTATTGGCGATAAGGATATTGCGCCAATTGATTATTTTAACCGCTATGATTCCGCTGTTACTGCCTGCTCGTACGGGCAGATCGGCGAACAACTTATGCACTTGGCGCAGGAGCCGTCGCTCATCGCGGACTATGCCCGCAAGGCATACGACTGCGGCGTCACACATCACGACTCCGCTGCGATGCATCGTCTGTTGATCGATACGATTGAAGAGGCGGCAAACATAGGAAAGGGATGATGTTTAATGTCCCGATTAATAAAAAAGAATTACTCGATGCTGGATCTCGCAAAGTTCTTTTGCGCATTGCTGATCTTGTTTTACCACTACTTCAGCGAGCATCCCTGCCTGCCTGTGATCATAGAAGAGGCGTTATCGCTGTACGCGGTGGGTGTGGCACTGTTTATGGTTATCAGCGGATTTCTCACTTTCGAGAAACTGGAGATGATCGAGGGCACGGCTGCGCGTTGGCAATGTGTCAAGAAGCAGGCTTTGCGCATCTTGAAAATTTATGTGCTGTGGAGCATCCCGTATCTGATTTATACGGTGCTTGACTGGGAGCGTGCGGAGATCACGCTGACATTTGTGCTTACACAGGTTCGGCAGTGGATTTTCCACACGACGTTTCACACGATTTGGTTTATGCCCTCGTTGGCAATTGGTCTGATCGTGGCGTTTTGGGTGAAGGAAAAGATGCCTAAAGCGGTCGGCTTGTCGCTGATGGTTCTTTTATATATTATCGGTTCGTTGACCGATACGTATCGGTTTATCGGTGATGCGATTCCGGGGTTTTCCCATATAGCAAATTTCTCGGATGTATGGCTTGGCGGTTCCCGCGGATGGCTGTTTTACGGCTTTTCTTTGACGATGTTGGGAAGCTTTATGGTCGGCATCAAAGAAAAAATGCGTTGGCAGCGTATGTTGCTGTTGTCAATTGCGTCGATGATGTTGCTGCTGGGCGAGGCATTGCTGCTGCGTCGGTTTGTCGGTTCTACCGGTATTGATCTGACGATGATGATGGGACCAACCGTGTTTTGTATTCTGGGATTTTTGATTAGTGTAAAATTACCTGGGGGAAAACATCTTGTGTGGATGCGTAAAATGAGCGTTTTGATTTTCCTCGCGCAACGGCTGTTTTTGACGGTGTTGCCCGATATTCTTCCGCAAACGGTCAATGATGCGATTTTTGCGAATAATTATGTCGGTGCGGTGATTATTTGCGGTGGAACGATTGGTCTCTCTGCGTTGATTATCGCACTGTCAAAGAAAATCAACTGGCTTAAGAACCTGTACTAAAGGAGGCGGAATAGGTGAAGGTGTTGCAGATCAA
This sequence comes from Acutalibacteraceae bacterium, assembly GCA_045596345.1. Classification (GTDB taxonomy): domain Bacteria; phylum Bacillota; class Clostridia; order Oscillospirales; family Acutalibacteraceae; genus UBA5905. The sequence goes on along the minus strand of JAZOCG010000182.1, from coordinate 10,536 downwards.
CGCGGTCTACGGCGACGGCAGTACCGGTAAGATCGTGGCGGATATACACGAGCTTTGCTTACGCAGCGGCATCGAGTCGCACATCGCCTATTCCACGACATCGGCGGATGCACGCGGCATCGTCAACGGATACCGTATCGGCGGCACATTCGGCAAGAAACTGCACGCGGTGCTATGCCGTATCACGGGTAAGCAAGGCTATTATTCCCGTCATGCGACACGGCGGCTGCTTCGTTATATCGACCGCGTCCAGCCCGATATCGTGCATCTGCATAATCTGCACAGCAACTTTATTCACCTGAATATGTTGCTCAAATATTTGGCGGAGCGGGACATCGCGACGGTGCTTGCTTTGCACGATTGTTGGTTCTTCACCGGCGGATGTTTTCATTATACCGCGCAAGGGTGCGACGGGTGGCTTAACGGCTGTGTCGATTGCCCCGTGAAGGCGGGACAAACCCCTGTGCCGTTCTTCCGCCATTCGCAGCGGATATTACGCGATCGGAGAACATATCTGTCGGCAATCCCGCGTCTGACGGTATGCGGGGTGTCCGACTGGACGGCGAATGAAGCGCGGCGCACTTTTCTCGGGGAGCGGGACATTTGCGCTATCTACAACGGAGCGGATTTTACCACCCTGTATCCCGAAGCGTCACCGTTGCGTGAGCAATGGGGTGCGGGCGACAAATTTGTGGTGTTGGGTCCCTCGATGAAATGGCTTGATCCGATCAACCGCGATACCCTGTGGCGTGTTGCCGAGGGGTTGGGCGAGGATGGCGTGTTGGTGTTGCTTGGTTACGGCGGGCAAGGGGCCGATCTGCCGCCGAATGTCCATGCTCTCGGCTATGTGTCCGATATAGACGAATTGCGCCGCGTATATTCCGCGGCAGACGTGTTTGCTAACTGTACCTGGCAGGAAACGCTGTCGCTCATCAACGTCGAGGCGCAGGCGTGCGGTACCCCTGTCGTGACCTACCGCAATACCGGTGTGCAGGAAACGGTGGACGGCGTGTGCGGCTTCTCGGTGGACACGGGTGATGCACAAGCGTTGCTTGACAAGATACTGGAGATTAAAGCCGTCGGCAAAGCGGCATTGAGCGAACAATGCCGTGCTTTTGTAAAAGAGAAATATGAGCGGGATACCAACTATCGGCAGTTTATCGCGCTGTATCATAAAATCTTTGGCGAGAATTAAAGGAAGAATTATTATGGGTTTGTTACGGGAAAAGACATCCAACCAATTGTCGTATATCGAGTTGGTGGTTATATCGCTGTTCTCAATGTACTATATTTTGCCGGCGGTAAATACAACCATCAGTTTTACGACGGCAACAATGTTTATGCTCGTTTATCTGGCGTTTGTATTTTTGGTTGATCCGCCGATCCGCGTCATCATGCTGAAGATGTTGGCGGCGATTGTGGTGCTGGCATTTTTCTTTACGATGCTGACAGACACCTTTTCGATTTCCGCATCGGTGGATAATTATAAACTAAAGCAGTTCCTTTCTCGCTTTTACCAGTATTTGACGATGTATTTTCCTGTATTGTTGTTTGCGCGGGTTGACCAGTTAGCCACTAAGACCCAACGATGGATATTATTGTCGATTGCGTTGGTGATGATTGCGTATGTTGTGGTGACGACGATGTCCATTCTGTCACAGGATGCAAACGCTACCCGCAGTTGGGGAGATTTTGATGAATATGAGGGTAAAAACCTCGGCAACTACTATTTTGTTTATGCGGTACCGATTATTATCGCGTGTTTATCGGCGTGTGTCGTGCGTTCTCGCGTATGGGCGAAGGTGTTGTGCATTGCGTTAATTCTGTTCTTCTTTGTGTTTTTGCTCAATGCACAGTACACGTTGGCAATTATCATCTCGATCATTGGCGTTGCCGTTCAGATAACAAAAACAATCAGGTCCATCGTGGGTAAAGCGTTGTTCTTGTTGGCGTTGCTGGTGTTTTGCTTGTTTATCCCGAATATATTGATGTTTGCCATCGAGCGCATTCGCTCGGACCAAATTGTCATTCGTCTGCGAGAAATTTACACATTTTTAACAGGCGGCGGCGCAGACGGGTATAACTTAAGCGGTCGTTTGACGCTCTATTGGGATACCATCAAGGCGTTTTTTGCCAGCCCGTTGTGGGGCAACAGACATCTGACGTTCGACGGGCACGCAACCTTCTTGACGGTGTTGGCCAACACAGGTATATTGGGGGGCATTCCGTTTTATTGGTTGTTCTTCTCGTCGCGTAAGCATCTGCTGACATTGGCGGATAACAGCAAGGAGTTGTTAAAACCGGCTATCCTGATGTTTGCGCTGATGGGTTTGACCAACCCGATCCACGCAGCACTGCCGTTGGCGTTTGCGACGTGGTTTGTTGCTCCGCTGATCATTATGACCATTTTCAAGAAGGAGAGTGTTGAAGATGAAAAAACCGTGGAAAATTGACGTTCCTGTATTGTTGATATTTTTTGCACGCCCCGAGGTTTTTGAGAAGGTGTTTGAGTCGGTACGCGAGGCGCGTCCGAGCACGCTGTTATTGTGGCAGGATGGTCCGCGAGAAGGCAGAGCTGACGATGTCGAGAATATTGCACGCTGTCGTGAGATCGCGGAGAATATCGACTGGGAGTGTACGGTCTATCGGCAGTACAACGAGAAAAACTACGGTTGTGATCCTTCGACTTTCTATTCCCATAAATGGGCGTTTTCTTTGGTAGACAAGTGCATCATCTTAGAGGACGACCGTGTCCCGGCACCGAGTTTTTATCCGTATTGTAAGTACTTGCTCGACAAGTATGAGAATGACGAGCGCGTCAATCATATCTGCGGCACAAATTTGTTAGAGGACTATGAGGACTGTCCGGACGATTATTTCTTTGCTCCCTGCGGCTCGACCTCCTGGGCAACCTGGAAACGTGTGGCGGACAGCTGGGATGAGAAATATCTGCTTTTGGATGATACCTATCATCTGAATTGCCTTAAACGGCTGTACGGCAAGGATAATTACAACGTATGGTATAATACGGCTGTTCGCCACAGAGGTATCGGTGTGCCGTATTGGGAATCTGTTCTCGGAATGGATGCGCTGCTGCATTCGCGTTACGCCATTATCCCGAAGAAGAATATGATCACGGATATCGGGATGACAGAGAACGCCACGCACGCTCACGCATACATTGAATGCTTGCCGAAGAAGGAGCGCGCGATGTTCCATATGAAGGCATACGACGTGGAATTTCCGATGAAAGAGCCGGACCGTATCGTGGTGGATATGAATTATATGGATAAGCTCAGCTACATCAGCGGCATCGGACATCCGTTTTTGCGTTTTGCCAGAAAGATCACCTATTATGCAAAATGCATTCGCTACGGAAGAGTGAACCTGATTTTTGCGGCTATAAAAAGAAAATTAAAACTGTGAGGACCATGTATGAGCAAGTATACGGTATGCGGTTATGATATGGAGATTTGCCACGCGCGGATGTTGGAGATCGCGACCGAGGTGGATCGCATCTGCCGTGAGCAGGGGCTGAAATGCTCGTTGTACGGCGGCTCGGTCATCGGCGCGGTGCGGCACAACGGGTTTATCCCGTGGGATCACGACATTGATATGTGTATGCCCCGCCGCGATTACGATAAATTCGTTAAGTATATGAAGAAGCATCCGAATGACAAGATCTTTTTCAGTAACTACTGTTCGGAAAAACGCTACCCGAACAACTGGGGCAAGGTACGGCTGAACGGCACGGTGTTTTTGGAAAAGGAACTCGCCTCGCTCACCGAGCTGCATAAGGGTGTGTTCATCGACCTACACCCGATCGACAACATCTTGCCGTGCTTGCTCCCGCTGCAGGTGAAGCTGGCGATGTTTTGGTCTTGTGTCGGCAAGGTCAAGAGCGGCATTTATAACGGCTCGGCGGGAAAGCGTCGTGTATACAAGCTGTTTTCGTGGTTGCCGTACGGCGCGATCAACGCACTGCGCGGCGGGGCAATGAAACTGTTCAAATTCCTGCCGACCAAGTACGTTTATAAGGTCGCGCATCCGAACAATGGTGTTTATCCTATCCCGCGATGCACCTTTGAGGAATTGATTGAGCATCCGTTTGAGGACAAGATGTTCTTCATTCCGAAGAATTATGACGAATTTTTGACAAAACGTTACGGCGACTATATGCAGATCCCGCCGGAGTCGGAAGTGTATGAATGCTGCACCACCATCGTGGAGTGTGAATTATGAGTAAGTTGTTGAGCGTAATCGTTCCGGTTTACAATGTGGAAGCGTATTTGTCCGCTTGCATTGAGTCGATTTTAAATCAAACCTATAAAAATCTCGAATTGTTCTTGGTGGATGACGGGTCGACCGATCGCTGTGGTGACATATGCGATGACTATGCCCAAAAAGACCCGCGCATAAAAGTCATTCATAAGGAAAACGGGGGACAGGGCTCCGCGCGCAACCGTGCGCTGGACGTTGCCGAGGGCGAGTACATCGCCTTCGTAGACAGTGACGATTATATTGAGCCGACGATGTATGAGGTGATGATCGAGGCACTGGAGCGCACCGACAGCGATATGTCGCTTTGTGGCTTTATCACCCATTCCGGGTTGCGTGTTGCGAAGTCGCCTGTTCCGAAAGAGGAGTATATCCTAAACAGTGCCGAGGAAATTCTGCGCGATTATTTTTCTTCGCCGTTTGTCGACGGAAGTCCGTGCAATAAGGTGCTCCGCCGCGCGGTGTTTGACGGCATACGTTACCCCGAAGGAGTCGCCAGAGAAGACGTGTATATTATGCATCGTCTGTTTGCACAATGTGCGCGCGCGGTGCATGGCGGTCATTGTTTTTACAATTATAACATTCGAGAGGGCAGCAGTGAGCAACAGGAATTTCACCCGAAATACCTGATTTCGATCAAGATCGCCGATGAGCGTTGCGCTTTTATCGAAGAGCGGTTTCCCAATTTGGCTCCGCTTGCGCGCCGTTCTGCATATGGCTCGAGAATGTCGGCAATTAAAAAAATCGTGCGCTCGGGAGCGGTGAAGCAATATAAAGAAACGTATGATGAGTTGGTTGATTTTTTGCGCAAGAACCCCGCGCCGACAAAGGAGCAGGCAAAGCTCAGACGGCTCATCGTTCATTTCCCTTTACTCTATAAATTCAAGGTAAACATAGATCATAAATGGAGAAAGAAAGTAAAAGCCTTCATAGTTAGTCTTGTTAAAATAATTAAAAAATGACATAAAAGAGAACGGTCGTTGTATAGCCGTCTGACGGGAGGCGCGTTGCCATGTCTAAAAAAATCGGAATCGTTACGCTGTACTATAAAAGTATTAACTATGGTGGGAATTTACAGGCGTACGCCTTGTGTAAAGCGTTGCAACGCATTGGATATCAGGCGGAGCAGATTTGCTTTTTGACTGAAACAAAAGGCAAAGAAACGATTAAAACCCGCGCGAAACGGGTGTTCTTTTGGGGTGTAAAAAAAGCGTTCAAAACCATTTGGCACCGTATAAAAAGCGTAATAGAGGCGCGTTTGGCAAAGGTTTTCGGCAAACAAGATCAAGGGTTGTCGGAAAAGACGCGTATGCAGTATCAGGCGCGTCGGAAAGCGTTTGCCCATTTCAATCAGCAGATCATCCCGCATAGCGAGACGGTGTATTACGCCGATACGATCTCCGAAGCAGTGGATGTGTATGATTGTTTCATCACCGGTAGTGATCAGGTGTGGAATTTTCGTTGGTATCATCCGATCTACTTTTTGGATTTTGTTCCCAAAGAAAAGAAAAAGCTGTCCTACGCGGCAAGCATTGCGATGGCGCAATTGAACCAAAAGGAAAAAAGCGTGATACAACGCAGCCTCAACGATTATTGCGCGGTTTCGGTACGGGAAGATGATGCCATTAAGATGTTGAACGGTCTGTCGCCGGTTATGCCGCGGATGGTGTTGGATCCGACGTTGTTACTTTCTGCACAAGAGTGGGATGAGGTGTGCCAAGAACCAAAACAGCAGGAAAAGTATGTTTTCTGTTATTATTTGGGCAAGAACGCGCAAGCGCGTAAACTGACCGTAGAGTTTGCTGAAAAAAACGGGTTGAAACTCATTGCCGCGCTTTGCCCCGGAGAAGAGCCCTTTGGGGATGAATGTTATTACGATATGAGTCCGGAAGAGTTCTTGGGTTACATCAAGATGGCAGAATATGTCTTCACCGACAGTTTTCACGCCACCGTCTTCTCGCACATATATAAAAAGCAGTTCTTTGTCTTTAATCGGAACAAAGAAGGAAAGATGAACGCGCGTATTATTAGTTTAACGGATATTTTTGGTACATCGGATCGTTTTTGCGCCGGCGAAAGAGAGAGCATTGTATATTTAGAGAATGTAAAGAGACTTGATTATGCACAGGACGACCAAAAGTTTGAAACGTTAAGAAGCCAATCGTATGATTTTTTAAAGAACAATCTTGACAATGAGGGATAAATATGCCGAAAGTTAGTCAATTAAAAGCCGGAATCATTCTTTCCTATTTATCAATGGCTCTCAGTATTATCATTGGTATTGTGTATACACCGGTTATGTTGCGCCTGCTTGGACAAAACGAGTATGGTCTGTATAACACGGTGGCATCCACCATATCGATGCTGTCGGTATTGAGTTTAGGCTTTAATAGCGGCTATGTTCGATATTTTGCCAAATATAAGAAAGAAAACAACGAACAGGCAATTGCAAAACTGAACGGATTGTTCTTGATCGTTTTTACGGTGATCGGCATAATAGCGTTTGTTTGCGGTTTGTTCATGACGTGTAATCTTCGACTGATTTTTGATGACGGATTGACAACGTCTGAATACCAAACGGCAGGAGTGCTGATGGTCTTATTGACGATCAATTTGTCGGTTTCGTTTCCGATGAGTGTTTTCTCCAACATCATATCGGCTAATGAGCGATTTATTTTTTTGAAGGTTCTGGGTTTGCTGAAGATGGTGGGCGGTCCGTTAATTACGCTCCCCCTGCTGTTAGCCGGATATGCATCGATCGCTATGGTTTCCGTCACGGTTTCATTGTCTTTAGTGGTGGATATTATTTATCTTATTTATGTAAGAAAGGTATTAAAACAGCGATTTATTTTCCGTGATTTCGAGAAAGGGCTGTTTAAAGAGATCTTTATTTACACCAGTTTTATTGCGCTTAATCTCATTGTCGATCAGATCAACACCAACATTGACAAGTTTTTATTAGGGAGATACCGCGGCACGGTAGCGGTGTCTGTTTATTCGATAGGGTTTGCCTTGTATAGTTATTACACCTCGTTTTCTACCGCGATCTCGGGAGTTTTCACGCCGAGGATTCACAGGATGGTTAACGAAACAAAAGAGAACCCCGCCATGCAAAGAGAAGAATTGACCGAACTGTTTGTCAAAGTCGGAAGAATGCAGTTTTTGGTCTTGGGCTTGATTGGCAGTGGTCTGGTTTTCTTTGGTAAACAATTCATTGGTTTTTGGGCGGGCGAAGGATATGAGGAATCCTATTATGTTTTGCTTTTACTCACCTTGCCTGCATCGATCGCGTTGATACAAAATACCGGTATTGCGATACAACGAGCACAGAACAAACATTATTTTCGCAGTATTGTGTATGCTGTTATGGCGATACTCAATTTGCTTTTATCCATCTATTTGTGTCAGAGATACGGTGCTGTCGGCAGCGCGTTGGGAACGGCAATATCGTATATCGTTGCTAACGGACTCATTATGAACATCTATTACCACAAAGAATGCAACATCAATATCCTCTTTTTCTGGAAGCAGATCGGTCGTCTGAGCTTGGGGATGCTTTTGCCGATTATAACGGGAACGGTTATTTGCCGCTTGGTTGAGATGACGAGTATTTGGCTCTTGGGAGTTTGTATACTGGCGTACGTTGCAGTCTATGGTTTCTCGATGTATTTTTGCGGTATCAACGAAGAGGAAAGAGCAGCGGTAAGAGAAACCTTACGTCGAACATTTCGGAGGAAAGCATGATAAAGCTTAGCAAGAAAGAGCAATGTAACGGTTGCCATGCCTGCGCTGAGATCTGCCCGAAAAAGTGTATCGAGATGGTGCCGGACAAAGAAGGGTTTTTATATCCGCACATAGACAAGAAAGCGTGTGTTCATTGCGGTCTTTGTGAAACAACTTGTCCGATCATAAGCAAAAAGACGACAAGCAATCCTATGCCTAAGGCTTATGCCGCATACAACAAGAACGAAGAGGTTCGTTTCGACAGCTCTTCGGGCGGCGTTTTTCACGCGCTGGCAATGGATGTGATCGCACAGGGCGGTGTAGTTTTCGGCGCGGCTGTGGGAGACGACGCAAAAGTGTCCCATCAATTTATTGAAACGCCTGAGGAATTGCGAAAGTTACAAGGCTCAAAGTATGTGCAGAGCAGGATTGGTAACGCCTACAGTAAAGCCAAAGAGTTTCTGGATGAAGGCAGAATGGTATATTTTTCGGGCACCCCCTGTCAGATCGGCGGATTATTATCCTTCCTTAAGAAACCGTATGATAACTTAATCACACAGGATTTGATTTGCCACGGCGTGCCGTCGCCGTTACTTTGGGAGAAGTATGTTTCTTTTCGCGAAGAGCAGGCGCAAGCAAAAGTAGAGGACGTTTCCTTCAGAGCGAAAAACGAGGGTTGGCGCAGTTTTTCTATGCGCTTGCGTTTTGCCGACGGAAGCCGGTATTGCGAAAATAAAAGAAACGATGTTTACCTGAGGGCATTTATAAGCAATCTGTCGCTCAGACCGTCGTGCTATGCTTGCTCGTTTAAGTCGATCACGCGCCAAGCGGATATGACGCTGGCGGATTTCTGGGGAGTGCAGAAGGTTTTGCCGCAGATGTATGATGACAAAGGAACGTCTTTGCTGTTATTGCATAGTGAAAAAGCGGTTGCTATATTTAATCGTATTCAGCCAAGTCTATCTTTCCAAGAAGTTGATTTGAACGAGTCTTTAAAAGGGAATATAAGCGTTGAACGATCTGCTAACAAGCCTTACATAAGAAATCGTTTTATAAAAAGGATATTAAAAAGCGATTATACTAAAGCTGAGAGTTTTATGAATGTATCGTTATTCGATCGATGTGTTGACGTTATAAGAAAATGTCTGCTATTGTTAAAAGGTTGAATGGGCTTGTTATACCGATAGCGAAGGGACGAGAGAAACCTCTCACCCTCAAGAAAAAGACCATATCTGTGTAAAAGGGCGGTGCAGTATGATCCGTTGGCCGTATGAATGGCGAAAGAAAGAAGGTTGTCCCTTTAAGATCCCGCATTTGGCGGGGGCGATCTATGCGTGGGACTGCTTTATAGAAAATCTCTACATAAAACACGCGAAATTCCCAAAGAACGGTGTGTGGCGCGGTGAGCCGCGGGAGGAAACGTTGACGGTTTCACTGACAACGTTTCCTGCGCGTATTGACGCGTGCTATTATGCCATCAAGTCGCTTATGCTGCAGGAGTATCCTGCGGATCGCATCGTACTGTGGTTGGCGCAGGAGCAATTTCCCGATAAGAAATTGCCCGAGAAATATGGCGATTTGATTGACAGAGGGTTGGAAATTCGCTATTGCGAGGATCTGCGTTCTCACAAGAAATACTATTACGCATTGCAAGAGCAAAAAGAAAACGAATTGGTTGTCACCTTCGATGACGATATTATTTATGAGCGGGATGCGCTCGCAAAATTGGTGCGGGATCATTGCCGTTATCCCGCGTGTGTTATCTGCAACCGTGGGCATCATATCACATCCCAAAACGGCAAAATAGCCGATTATCGCCAATGGAGAATTTGTTCACCCGAAGGCGTAGGAGTCCCATCTCAGAGAATTATGCCGTCTACCGGTGCGGGTTGTTTATATCCGTACGGCGTGATGCCGTCAACAACGTTTGATATCGAGTTGATCAAACAATATGCGTTTACGGCGGATGATATCTGGATGTGCTTTAATCGCTTGTCGGTCGGCGTACCGGTGGTAAAGACCCGAGAGAAGATTGCCATCCTATGTAATGTATACAGCAGTCAGGCAGAGGCGTTGACGACATTGAATGACATCGGTCACGAAAACGAGCGCACGATCGAGCGTTTACAGCAGTTATTCCCGGATGCTTTGGAAAGCGCATTGGATGGTTAAAAACCATATGACGTTGGATTAAATAATGAAGAAGAGGAACACCAAATGAACATACTTATTACCGGCGCGGCGGGGTTTGTGGGAAAGAATCTCACGGCTGCGCTGCAAAATATCCGCGACGGCAAGGATAAGACCCATCCCACCCTCGCTATCGAAGAAATCTATACCTACGACGTCGACTCCTCGCCCGAGGAACTCGAGCGTGCGTGCGCGAAGTGTGATTTCGTCTTTAATCTCGCGGGGGTCAACCGTCCGCAGAATACCGAGGAGTTTATGCAGGGGAATTTCGGTTTTGCATCGACCCTGCTCGATACCCTCAAAAAATATAAAAACACTTGCCCCGTGATGCTGTCATCGTCCATT
>JAZOCG010000181.1:0-3851 GCA_045596345.1 Acutalibacteraceae bacterium | reverse complement strand
AGAAGCTGGGCGTCCAGGTCAAGTTCCAGCTCATCGAGTGGAACAACAAGGCATTTGAGCTCGAGGGCAAGACCATCGACGTGGTGTGGAACGGTATGACCCTGACCGACGAGGTCAAGGCGGCGATGGATTGCTCCAACGCGTACTGCAACAACCAGCAGATCGTCATTGTGAAGAAGGATGTTGCCGATCAGTATCAGACCAAGGAGAGCGTCAAGGGTCTGAAGTTCGCTGTCGAGGACGGCTCTGCCGGTGAGGAGCAGGTCACCGCTCTCGGCGCGCAGATGATCGAGGTCGAGGATCAGGCGACCGCGCTGACCGAGGTTAAGTCCGGCACGGCGGATGCCGCGGTCATCGACAGTCTGATGGCTGCCGCGATGGTCGGCGAGGGCACCGGTTACGCCGATCTGACCTACACTGTCGGTCTCAACGACGAGGAGTACGGTGTCGGCTTCCGCAAGGGCTCGAATCTGGTTGCCGAGCTCAACCAGTTCTTTAAGGACAGCTACGCAGACGGTTCGATGATGACCATCGCCAAGAAGTACGGCGTGCAGGCTTCCGTCATCGAGCAGAAATAATCTGCCGTAAAACCGCATAAATTCGGTGCAAGCAGAGGGCTTTCGGGCTCTCTGCTTGCCCTGTGTAAAAAGGGAAGATCATTCAATGTTTATCACCGTTATTGGGGCTCTCAACGAGGGCTTTTTACAGACACTCAAGTTGTTTGCGGTCACTCTGCTTGGCGCACTGCCGCTGGGTCTGGTGATCGCATTCGGCTCGATGAATAAGTTTGCGCCTCTGCGCTGGCTGTCGCGCGTCATCGTGTGGATCGTCCGCGGTACACCGCTGATGCTGCAGCTCATCATCATCTTCTATGTTCCCGGTATGATCCTCGATCAAAACCCGTGGGCGGTGGAGAACGGGCGTTTTGCGGCGGCTTCGGTCGCGTTCATTCTTAACTACGCCTGCTATTTCTCCGAGATCTTCCGCGGCGGCATTGAGGGTGTGCCGATCGGTCAGCAGGAGGCGGGACAAGTGCTCGGGTTGACCAAGAGCCAGATCTTCTTTAAGGTCACGCTCCTGCAGATGATCAAGCGCATCGTCCCCCCGATGTCCAACGAGATCATCACGCTGGTCAAGGACACCGCCATCGCCCGTATCATTTCGTGGCAGGAGCTTATCTACGCGGGCTACGCGTTCCTCAAAGGCTCGCACGGCTACGCGGGTCTGTTCTGGCCGCTGTTGTTCACGGGGTTGTATTATCTCGCGTTCAACGGTCTGCTGACGCTGTTCTTTGGCTGGATCGAGAAGAAAATGAGTTATTTTAGGAGTTAAGTGCCGTGGAAGTATTACGAGTAGAAAACATACAAAAGAGCTTCGGCAAGACCGAGGTGCTCAAGGGCATCGACTTCTCCCTCGGCGAGGGCGAGGTCTTGTCCATCATCGGCTCGTCGGGCAGTGGCAAGACCACCCTTCTGCGGTGCCTCAATTTCCTTGAAACACCGCAGGGCGGGCGCATTATCGTCGACGGTAAAACGCTATTCGACGCCGAGGATAAGGCGAAGCTCAGCGACGCCGCTATCCGGCTCAACCGCCTGCATTTCGGGCTGGTGTTCCAACAGTTTAACCTGTTCCCGCAGTATACGGTCAAGCGGAATATTACGCTCGCCGAGGAGTTGCTCGCGAAAGAGAAGATCAAGAAAGAGGGTAGCTACAACGGCTACACCACCCTGCGCGAGGCGCACGCCGCCATCGAGGCGAAGGCGGATAAGCTGCTCGAAGAGGTGGGCTTGCTCGCCAAACGCGACAGCTACCCCTGCCAGTTGTCGGGCGGTCAGCAACAGCGCGTGGCGATCGCCCGCGCGCTCGCAATGGAACCGGAGATCCTCTGCTTTGACGAGCCGACCAGCGCGCTCGATCCCGAACTGACGGGCGAGGTGTTGCGCGTCATCCGCGAACTCAAAGGCACAGGGCGCACGATGATCATCGTCACCCACGAGATCGAGTTCGCCCGCGACGTGTCGGACACCATTATGTTTATGGACGAGGGCGTGGTCGCTGAGATGGGACCGCCCTCGCAGGTGATCGAAAATCCGCAAAACGAGCGCACCCGCGCGTTCCTCGCACGGTTTAACGAGAGATGAGGATAACCGTATGATCAAGGGCGTTATCTTCGATATGGACGGGCTGATGTTCGACACCGAGCGTGTCTACGGCGTTTACTGGCGGCAGGTCAGCCGCGAGCTCGGCTATCCGATGGACGATGCGGCGGTCGCCGCAATGTGCGGTGCCACGCGGTATTTTCAGATAGAAGCCCTTCACGCGCGGCTGGGTATGGATGCCCCCGCAGAGGACATCATTGATGAAACCATTCGCCGCACGCGCGAGCATATCGCGCACAACCCCATCCCGTTCAAGGCGGGGCTGGTAGAACTGCTGACAGCGTTGCGTGAGCGGGGTCTCCCCGCCGCCGTCGCGACGGGCACGCGCCGTGTATCGGCGGATGATATGATCGCGCGAGCACAGCTTTCGGACTATATTGACGCGATGGTGTGCGGCGACGAGGTGACGGCGTGCAAGCCCGATCCCGAGATCTTTCTCAAGGCCGCCGCGCTCATCGGCGTACCGCCGCAGGAATGCCTTGTGTTAGAGGATAGTTTCAACGGCATTATCGCCGCGCACGCCGCGGGCGCACAGCCCGTGATGATCCCCGATACGATGCAACCGACCGACGAGATCCGCGCCTTGTGCGCGCACGTGCTGACGCGACTGGACGAGGTTATCCGGTTATTATAAAAGGAAAAACGGACAAGGAGAATTCCTTGTCCGTTTTTTGTTATGTATTATCTCACCGAGAACAGGATATCGCCGTAGCTGGGCAGCGGCCACAGATCCTTCGCGACCAGCATTTCGAGCGCATCGGCTTCCTCGCGCAGAGTCTCCATCGCAGGAATGATCGCATCGCGGTAGAAGTTCGCGCGCGCCTGACCGTCGTCGGGCATCGTGTCGGCGGTGTGCACGTGGGCGTCCAGTTTGTCAAGAGCCTCAACCAGCGCGGCGGTGTGGCTCTGAATGTTGGACAGTAGCCGCTCTTCCACCTTGCAGTTGATGCCGCGGATAGCGGCTTTTTTGCTGACGATGGCATCCGCCAGCTCGCGCCCGTAGCGGATCGCGGCGGGGACGATGTCCTTGCGGGTCATACTCAGCATCGTGCACGCTTCGATGTGCAACACCTTCGCGTAGTTGGTCAGGTAGATCTCGTAGCGCGCGCGCATCTCCGCCTCGGAGTACACGCCGTATTTCTCAAACAGGGCGATATTCTTCGGCAGGATGTAGCAAGGCAAACAGTCGGCGGTGGTGGGCAGGTTGAGCAGCCCGCGGCGGGCGGCCTCTGCCAGCCACGCATCGTCGTAGCCGTTGCCGTTGAAGATGATGCGCTTATGTTCTTTGATCACGCGGCGAATGAGTGCCTGCAGTGCGGCGTGGAAATCCTCCGCATGCTCGAGCTCGGTCGCAAAATCGTCGAGCACACCCGCCACCGCGGTGTTGAGCACAACGTTTGGTTCGGACACAGGCTGTGACGAGCCGAGCATACGAAACTCGAACTTGTTACCCGTGAAAGCAAACGGCGAGGTGCGGTTGCGGTCGGTGGTGTCCTTGGGGAACCGCGGCAGTGTGTGCACGCCGACCTTCATCTGCACCTTTTCTTTCGCGTCGTAGGCGGTGTCGTCCTCGATCGCTTCGAGGATGGCGGTCAGCTCGTCCCCAAGGAAGATGGACACGACGGCGGGCGGTGCCTCCTGTGCACCGAGGCGGTGGTCGTTGCCCGCGCACGCAATGGACACGCGCAACAT
>JAZOCG010000180.1:0-10820 GCA_045596345.1 Acutalibacteraceae bacterium | reverse complement strand
ATTGGTGGACGGTCTCGGTGTCGGTGATGTCGGCAGTATCGTTTTACGCGACCGTAAACATCTGGCAGAGGACGGTATCATTGTCGTAGTTGCGTCGGTCGATGGCGTGACGGGCGACCTGGTATCGGGTCCCGATGTGGTATCCCGCGGGTTTGTGTATGTGCGTGAAGCGGAGAGCCTCATCGACGAGATCAAAACGGTTGCCTACCGTGCCTTGGAGGATTGCTGTCGCAACCCTCGCTGCGATTGGTCGACGATGAAGACGCGCGTGCGGGATGACCTGTCCCGTATGTTGTTCCAGAAAACTAAGCGCAGTCCGATGATCTTGCCGATCATTATGGATGTTTAACCTGTTAAGGAGAGTGTGCGTATGAAAAAGAGTGTCCGTAACTTATGTATCGTAGCTGCCGCGCTGTTTGTTGTGTTGGCGGCATCGGCAGGTGCGCTCTTTTTCTACGCGCCCGTACTCGGTATCGGGTGCGGCGTGCTGTGTTTGTTGCTTATCGTGGCGGTCGTTGTTATCGCGTTGCGCTATCGTCGGGTATTACACGGCTTCTACGAAACGTGGAAGGATTCACTCGATCCTCGTCAGCAGGAACAGTTAGCGGCATTTCCGATGCCTGCATTGGCGGTAACGGCGACTGGTGAACTGCTGTTCGCCAACAACCGCTTTTGCAAAGATCTCTACGGCGGTAAAGATGCCACGGGACTGATGCTGACAGATGTATTCGGTGGCATAGCCCTTAAGGATCTGAACAGGAAAACCGCTGTCGACGTGGTGTGCGGCGATAAAAAAATGACAGCCTACATCAACCGCGCGGCAGACGATGAAACAGTATTTGTGTTATATTTCTCCGATAACACCGAACTCAAAGATATCGCGGCGGAATATACCGCCAGCCGTCCCGTGGTGCTGATGCTGTGTATCGATAACTTGGATGAGGCGACGGCGGATATGCGGGAGAGTGCTCGCGCGCGTATCGCGGGACAGATCGAGACCTTACTCGATGAATGGATCGTGCAGTCGGGCGGTATTCTGCGAAAGTTTTCGGGGGATCGCTTTATGGCGGTGGTGGAAAACCGTCACCTTAATGCGATGACAAAGGATCGATTTTCCATTCTCGACCGTGTGCGCGGTGCTTTTGCCGGGGACGGGCTGACCGTCACCGTATCCATTGGCGTCGGTCAAGGTAAGACGATGCAGGAATGCGAAAAGATGGCAAAGCAAGCGTTAGAAATGGCACTTGCCCGTGGCGGTGATCAGACCGCCATCAAGACGGTCAACGGTTTTGACTTTTACGGTGGGCGATCCAAGGTCGTGGAACGGCGCACCAAGGTGCGCACCCGCGTTATTGCCAACGCGCTTGTCGACCTTATCCGTTCCAGTGACCGCGTGCTGGTGATGGGACATCGTCAGTCGGATCTCGACTGCCTCGGCAGTGCGATCGCACTGACAGCGGCGGTGCGCCGTATGGGCAAAGAGGCGGTGACAGTGGTTCGCCGTCGCTCAACGATGGCGGGCGATCTGGTTGATCGCTACATTGAGGAGGGGAAAGGAGATTTCTTCACCGAACCCGATACCATCATCGAGAGCATCACCCCGCGCACGTTGCTGATCATCACGGATACTCACGCGGTAACGATGCTGGATTGTCCCGAGATATACGAGGCGGTCGGTCGTGTGGCGATCATCGACCATCATCGCAAACTGGTCAATCACATACAAGACACGGCACTGAGTTATCACGAGCCGTCCTCATCGTCAGCGTGTGAGCTCGTGGCGGAGCTGTTGCAGTATATGGGCGAGTCGCTCGTTGGTCGCGCTGAAGCGGATGCGTTGCTTGCCGGTATTATGTTGGATACCCGCAATTTCGTTCTGCATACAGGTGTACGTACCTTCGAGGCCGCCGCTTACTTGCGACGGCTTGGTGCCGATACCGTTACGGTGAAGCGTATGTTCTCCGGCGGTCTCGAAATGTACCAGAAGAAATCCGATCTGGTCGCCAAAGCAGAGCAATATCACCATACGGCGATCGTGACCACCGAACAGGATTACTCTGATTGCCGTGCCGTCCCGGCACAGGCGGCAGACGAGATGCTGTCGATACAGGGTATCAAAGCTTCGTTTGTACTGTGTGTCGCCGGTGACGAGGTGATCATTTCGGCGCGCTCTTACGGCGAATGTAATGTCCAGCTGATTATGGAATCTTTGGGCGGTGGCGGTCATTTGACGATGGCGGGTGCTCAGTTAAAAGATACAACCGTTACACTGGCACGTGAGCGTCTGTGTGCGGCGATCGACGACTATTTTGAAAACAACCACGCAGAGTGATGCGTGTTCAGGAGGGTTTACAATGAAAGTTATACTCAAACAAGATGTTAAAGGACAAGGCAAAAAGGGTGAGCTCGTCACCGTCTCCGATGGTTATGCGCGCAATTTCCTGTTCCCCCGAGGACTGGCGGTGGAGGCGGATTCGCAGGCAATGAACGAGCTGCGTAACCGCGAGGAATCCGTCGCCTATCACAAGAAGGTGGAAAAGGATGCCGCCCTCGCTGCAGCGGAAACGCTTAAAGATAAAGCGTTGACCATCCACGCAAAGGCGGGTAACGGCGGTCGGTTATTTGGCTCTGTTACGACGAAGGAAGTCGCTGATGCACTGGAAAAGCAGATCGGTGTTAAAGTGGACAAACGCAAGATCACGATGAACGATATCAAAGCCTTCGGCACCTATACCGCCGAGGTGAAACTCTATACCGGCGTGACCGCGGAAATTCAAGTCGTTGTGGCGGAATAAGTTCGGATATCTCACTTTACCTAAACGAAGAAGGGATGGTGTGTCACTATGGCAGACCGGACAGAACAAGTCAATGACGGGTTAGGCTTGCCTTATAGTCTGGAAGCGGAGCAGTCCGTTCTCGGCGCGGTATTAGTCGAGCCCGATAGCATTAACGTGCTTGCCGATAAGGTGCGTACGGAGTTTTTCTACCTCCCTGAGCATCAAGCGATTTATCGCGTGATGTTGCAGAAAATGCTGGAAAATCAGCGTATCGACTTTGTTACGGTGCTGGAGTCGCTTAAGGCTGAGCGGTATTTCTCCACCGAGGATGGCAAAGCGTACTTATTAAAACTTGCGAACACCGTGCCGTATTTATCTAACCTTGAGAACTATGCGAAGATCGTGCGGGATAAATATGAGGCGCGTTGTCTCATTAAAGCCGCGCGCGAGATCACCGAGGAAGCAATGGATCCGTCTGTCGAGACGGACATGCTGCTGGACTCGGCGGAGCAGCGCATCTACAATATCCGTCAGGATCGCCAGACGGGCGGTTTAATGCATATCAAGGACGTGCTCGCGAGCAACTATGAGATCTTTCGCAAGCTGACATCCGACGAGCGGGACCAGTATGTGGGTATCCCCACGGGTATATCGACGCTCGACGAGGTCACCAGCGGCCTTAACCGTTCCGATCTGATCATCGTCGGCGCGCGTCCCGGTATGGGTAAGACCAGCTTTGCGCTGAATATCGCGCGCAACGTCGCGATGCTGCAAAATAAGACGGTCGCGTTCTTTAACCTGGAAATGTCCCGTGAGCAGATGGTCAACCGTCTGCTGTCGTCCGAGGCTCGCGTATCCAGCAAGAAATTGCGTGTCGGCAATCTTTCTGCGGATGAATGGGGTCGTATCTCGGTCGCCTCCAGTGCACTGTGTCAGGCACCGCTGTATCTCGACGACACCGCGAGCATTACCGTCCCCGAGATGAAGGCGCGTTTGCGTCGTATTAAGGATCTTGGCTTTGTGGTCATCGACTATCTACAGCTGATGCATTCTGCCCGCCGTATTGATAACCGCGTGCAGGAGGTCAGTGAGATCACCCGTAGCCTTAAGATTATGGCGAAGGAGCTGAACGTACCGATTATGGTGTGTGCACAGCTTTCCCGTAGTACGGAAAAGAAGGGCGAAAACCATCGCCCCGCGTTGGCGGATCTGCGTGAGTCCGGTTCAATCGAGCAGGACGCTGATCAGGTGCTGTTCTTGTATCGTAATGACTATTATAAGAACGAAAATCAGGATCCCAACACCGCGCCCGCACCCGATACTTCTGAAGTCATCGTGGCGAAAAACCGTCACGGCGACTTGCGTACCGTACCGTTGGCGTGGAGCGGCGAATTTACGCAGTTTACCGCGTTATCTTCGCAGAGAGAAGGCGTATGATGTCGCTCTCTTTGTCTGAAAAGGTATGCGCCTTTACAGCCGAAAAAGCCTTATTTTCTGCGCCTTCGACGGTGGTTGTCGGTGTTTCGGGCGGTGCTGATTCAATGGCGTTGCTACATCTGTTGCACACGTGGCGTAACGGCGATGTGCGGGTGGTTGCCGTGCATATTCATCACGGCTTACGCGGTGAAGAAGCGGATCGCGATGAGGCGTTGGTGCGTGAGTTTTGTGCCCAAAACAGAATTGCCTATGTCTGCGAGCGCGTCCAGGTGCGCGAGGTCGCAAATGAAATGGGTGTCGGTGAAGAAGAGGCGGGGCGTCGCGTGCGGTATGAGGTTTTTGAGCACGTACGTGTTGCTGAAAATGCCGATGTCATCGCCACGGCACACACAGCGGACGACAACGCGGAGACGGTGCTGATGCACATTCTGCGCGGTAGCGGTGTCGGGGGACTTTGCGGCATTCCCGCTAAACGCGGGTACATCGTACGCCCGCTTCTTGACTGCACACGCGCGGATATTGAGGCATATTGTGCGGAGAATGGTATTCCGTACATTGTAGACAGTACCAATAATGACCGGTCTTACACCCGCAATCGCGTGCGCCATCAGTTGTTGCCGCTGATGCGGGAGATGAACCCATCTGTAGCATCGGCACTTGCGCGTTTACGCGCTTCGGCGGCGCAGGATGAGGCATACTTTGTTGAGCGTGCTCGGCACGCGTTATCAGATGCTCGATGCGAGGATGGCAGCTTTTTGCGCGCATCCTTTATACAGCAGGAGAAACCTGTACGTGTGCGGATGTGGAAGGCTTATCTCAACGAGAACGGCTGTGAAGATTACACTGAACGGCACTTGGATGCGCTTGAAAGTGCCTTGTCCGCCAATCGCGGCACGGTATATTTGTCGGGTGGCTGTAGCGTGAGCGTGTCTGCCGATCGTGTGAAGTTCTTTAGCGAACAGCGAAATGAGGACGTGCTGCCTCTTTCGGTTGATACGCTGCCGATGCGATTTGTTTTTAATGGCTGTGAGCACGTTTTACAGCGCGTTTCCCGTGAAGAAATGCTTTCTTTGCAAAATGTTCATAAAATGTTCTTTCATTTTGCCATTGACTGTGATAGAATACAAGGCAGTCTGACAGTACGCTGTCGGCGGGACGGTGATCGATTCCATCCCGCGGGACGAAATGTTGGGAAAACGCTCAAATCCTTGTTTCAGGAGATGCGCGTTCCGACATATTATCGTGATAAGGTTTTGTTGCTGTGTGACGAGGAAGGTATCGTGTTGATGCCGGGTGTTGCGTGCGACAGACGTGTCTGTCCGAGCGACAGTACCAAACATTTTCTTGTATGGCTGACCGATGGCGAGCCATCCTATACTTTGCATTATTGATGGATGACAAGCTGCGCGGCTACGGAATTTAAGGAGTGAACAATTTGGAGCCCAATAAGAACAATACCGGACGCACGGTGCGCAATATTCTGTTGGTTATCGGAATCCCGATCGTGCTGTTTATGGGTATGTGGATGGCACTTGGCGGTGCGACCGCCAACCGAGAAGAGAAGGTGTATTCCGACTATCTGACGTACTTTTTGGATGATCAGGTCGAGAGCTATACGCTGGATCTTGGCACGGGTCGTGTGGACCTGACTTTGCGTGAGCAATACCGCACCGATGTCAATAAGGATGGCAAGATCGATAAGAAGGACGTTGTCAGCTACAAGGTGCCGAATGTTGCGTATTTTATTGAGACGATCGATCCGATCGTAATGAAATCGTATGCGGACGATAATCCGGACAACGATATAACCTTTGAGTGGGATCCCGTGAAGAACACGTCTTGGCTTGTCAACTGGTTGCCGTCACTGCTGCTTATCGGCGCGGTGATTCTATCGATCGTGATGATGAAACGCTCGATGAGCTCCCTTGATGGCGGCGGCAAGATGCTGAGCTTCGGTAAAGCAAAGATCAAGCAAGTGCAGGACGACAAGCGCAAGACGACCTTCGATGACGTGGCGGGTGCCAACGAGGAGAAGGAAGAACTGCAAGAAATCGTGGAATTCCTTAAAGCACCTGCGCGGTTCACCGAGCTCGGAGCGCGTGTGCCGAAGGGCGTTCTGCTCGTCGGCCCTCCCGGTACGGGTAAGACGTTGCTTGCTCGCGCGGTTGCGGGCGAGGCGGGTGTTCCGTTCTTCTCGATGTCCGGTTCGGATTTCGTAGAGATGTATGTCGGTGTCGGTGCATCCCGTGTACGCGATCTGTTTGATCAAGCGAAAAAGAACGCCCCGTGCATCATCTTCATTGATGAGATCGACGCAGTCGGACGTCAGCGCGGTGCCGGTCTCGGCGGCGGTCACGATGAGCGCGAGCAGACGCTCAATCAGTTGCTTGTTGAAATGGACGGTTTTGGTGCGAATGAAGGTATTATTATGATCGCCGCCACCAACCGCCCCGATATTCTCGATCACGCACTGATGCGCCCTGGTCGTTTTGACCGCCAGGTCGTGGTCAATACCCCCGATCTGCAGGGACGAGCGGATATTCTCAAGGTACACGCGAAGGGCAAGCCCCTCGCGCCCGATGTGGATCTGACGGTTATTGCCAAATCTACTGCGGGCTTTACCGGCGCGGATCTGGAAAACCTGCTCAACGAAGCGGCACTGCTTGCTGCGCGTCGCAACTTACGCGCCATCACGATGGCGGAGATCGAGGAGGCAACCGTTAAGGTGGTTGTCGGTACCGAGAAGCGCAGTCACGTGATGACAGAGAAAGAAAAGCGACTGACCGCTTATCACGAGGCGGGTCACGCGGTCGTGACCTATTTCTGCCCGACGCAGGATCCTGTGCACCAGATCTCCATCATTCCGCGTGGTATGGCGGGTGGCTATACGATGAGCCTGCCGCAGGAGGATCGCTCCTATAAGTGCCGCGGCGAGATGCTGGAGGATATTCAGGTGTTGCTCGGCGGACGTGTTGCTGAGGCTCTGACCTTGGAGGACATCTCCACCGGTGCGTCAAACGATATTGAGCGGGCAACCGAGATCGCTCGTAAGATGGTGACCAAGTACGGTATGAGCGATAAGCTCGGACCGATCGTTTATGGTGAATCGGATGCGAATGAGGTGTTCCTCGGTCGTGATTTCGGTCACACCCGCAACTATTCCGAAGAGGTTGCCGCGAAGATCGACGAGGAAGTCTATCGTCTGCTTTCCGACGGTTATGCCACGACGGAAAAGACACTTAAGGAGCATATGGATAAGCTGCGCGAGGTCGCCGAGCGTCTGATTGAGGACGAGAAGATGGACGGCGATACCTTTATGGCGATTATGGACGGGACAGCCGCCCTGCCGCAAGAAAGCGACGCAGAGTAATGTGACCAATGAAAACGACCATCCGAAAAGATGGTCGTTTTTTTGGTATGATTTGTGTAGATTACGGTGTGTCGCCTTGACAATGAACGAAAATTATAGTATAATACAAACAAGCCTAATCAACGAACTTTGCAAAGTATTAGGAGGAATAAACGTATGAAAAACAAAACGGCAAAATGGCTCTTGGTTGCCGCTGTTGCGGCGGTCATTGCCGCTGTAACGACGGTTGCGATCATAGCTCTGCGTGCTCGCGCGAAGAAAAAGGCGTGGTACGAGGAAGAGGCAGATTTTGACTACGATCTCGAGGATGAGTTTGTGTTCGAGGACGCGGCGGACGCCGATGTTGAAGCTGTCGAAGAATAACGTCGGATCAAAAGCCCCGAAAGCATTGCTTTCGGGGCTTTTTTCGTCTTGTGGTGCAAGTAGTAAAATAGGGTGTAAAAATCCGTTTTGAAACGGTGGTTTTTCTTGACAGTGGCGGGCAAAACTGATACAATGTACTGTGAATAATAATAAGATACAAATAATATCTTCTTTAATGAGAGGAGTGGATCGTCGGTGGTACGCAGTATGACCGGCTACGGTCGCGGACAGGATGTACTTGATGGCTTGGCCGTCACGGTGGAGATCAAATCGGTCAATCATCGTTTTTTTGAGTATTCCTGCCGCTTACCCCGTATTTACGGCTTTATTGACGATAAGTTAAAGAATTATGTTCAGCAGCGCATCAGCCGCGGTAAAGTGGATGTTTTCGTTCAGATCGATGCGCTGGAGAGTGCGGGCAGTGAGGTGCTGGTCAACGAAGGATTGGCGGAGAACTATCTGACCGCTCTGCGCGATATGGCGCAGAAATACGGTCTGCGGGAGGATGTTTCGGTGACGACGCTGTCCCGCTATCCCGATGTGTTGTCGGTGCGCCAGGTCGCGTTAGATGAGGACACGGTGTGGAATGCGGTGCAGAAGGTCACCGACAACGCGCTCGATCAGTTTATCGCGATGCGCGAGCGCGAGGGTGCTCGCCTGCGCGAGGATGTGCTGTCTCGCGGGCAGACGATCCTATCGGCGGTTGCGGCGATCGAAGAGCGATCGCCGCAGACGGTGCGCGAGCATATGGAGAAGGTTGAGACCCGTATGCGGGAGCTTCTTGACGGTGCGGCGGTGGACGAGGGTCGTTTGCTTACCGAGGCGGCAATCTACGCCGACAAGATCGCGGTGGCAGAGGAGACAGTTCGTTTGCGCAGCCATATCGAACAGCTTGGTGTGCTGCTGTCTGGTGACGAGGCTGTCGGTCGTAAACTGGATTTCCTTGTGCAGGAAATCAACCGTGAGACCAACACCATCGGCTCAAAATGCAGTGATTTGGAGTTGACCCGTATCGTTGTGGATGTCAAGGCGGAGATCGAGAAGATCCGCGAGCAGATCCAGAACATCGAGTAACCTGAGAGAGGTAATACGATATGAAACTGATTAATATCGGCTTCGGCAATATGGTCGCGGCGGGTCGCGTGGTGGCGATGGTCAGCCCCGAATCCGCTCCGATCAAGCGTATCATCCAAGACGCGAAAGAACGCGGGATGCTGATTGATGCTACATACGGACGCCGCACTCGCGCGGTGCTGGTGATGGACAGCGAACACGTGATCCTGTCCGCGGTACAGCCAGAGACAGTGGCAAACCGTATGACTGATGATGAGGAGGATACCGATGAGCAAGAATAAAGAAGGTATGCTGATCGTTTTGTCCGGTCCGTCGGGATCGGGGAAAGGTACGATCATCAAATCGTTGCTTGAGCAACGCAGAGACACGGTGTTGTCCATCTCGATGACGACCCGTGACCCTCGCTTCGGCGAGCAGGAAGGTGTGCACTATTTCTTCCGCACGCGGGAGGAATTTGAGCAGACCATTGCAAACGACGGATTTCTTGAATATGCCGAATATAACGGCAATTATTACGGCACACCCGTTGCCCCCATTCAGCGTTGGCTGTATGAGGGTAAGAACGTCATCCTTGAGATCGAGGTGCAGGGTGCTGAAAAGGTGATGGATAAGCGCGAGGATGTGGTATCGATCTTCTTGGCGGTTCCGTCGATGGAGGAACTCGAGCGTCGCCTGCGCGGGCGCGGCACCGAGACCGACGAGGTCATTGCACGTCGTCTCACGGCGGCTAAGCAGGAGCTTACGCGTGTTCCTCGCTATCAATACGTTGTGCTTAACGATGAGGTGGAGCAAGCTGTTGCCCAAATCAACACCATCATCGATGCAGAGAGATTACGCTATTCCCGTATGGACAACACAGTTTTGGAGGTAGAATAATATGTTAGCACCGCATGATATTGAAGAATTGAAGGGCAATAACAGCCGTTATGCCGTGGTCGTTGGTGTCGCCAAGCGTGCACGCCAAATCGCCGAAGAGGCGGAAGCCAATAAAGAGATCATCATCGAGAAACCTGTCAGTCTGGCAATTCAGGATTTCCGTAACGGTGACTGCAGTCTGTTTGTGTCGGAAGACTGATCGGAAGTAGAAAAAAGGGGAGGGAGAACGATGCCGATCACACATACCACGGTAAAGATCGCGGTCGATCAGGCGGCGTTTTCCTTTGATAAAGCTTATTCATATCTTTGGCCCGCCGATCTCGGCGAGCCAAAGATCGGTGTTCGCGTTCTGGTACCCTTCGGCAGCGGTAACCGTCGTCGCCAAGGTATCGTAACCGAAATTACCGAGCAAACCGAGGTCGATCGCTTAAAGCCGATACACTCCGTGGTGGATGATGAGCCGCTTTTAAATGAAGAGATGCTGTCGCTCGCGCGCTTTATGCAGGAACGGACGTTTTGTACGTTGTTCGATGCGGTGCGCGCAATGCTGCCGACGGGGCTATATATGCATATTCGTCCCGTTCTGCGCCCCGCGCAGGACATTCCGCCCGAGGTGCTTGAAACACTGACACCGAATGAGCGGCAACTGCTAGCCTTTGTGTCAAAGTGCGCCGGCGGCGCGGATGAGACGATGTTGCCCAAACGGCTTGGAATGCAAGCGGATGCCCCCGCTTTGCGCCATTTGCTTGAGCTCGGCGTACTTTACCGCTCGGAGGATGCGTTTCGCCACGTCGGCGATGCCTCGATCCGCACGGTACGGTTGCGCTCCAACCCCGATGAACCGTCTGCGTTAAAACTGACGGCAAAACAGCAGTCGGTGCTGACTCTTCTTGAGGATGTTGGTGCCGCGTCGGTCAAAGAGG
>JAZOCG010000179.1:0-3104 GCA_045596345.1 Acutalibacteraceae bacterium | reverse complement strand
ACACGTGCTTTACCTGCTTAACGAGCTTTTCGGACTGGAGTTTTTTGAGGTCTTCAACCGGCATGGTCTCGATCTCGGGTTGGAAATACCGTTCTGCCATTGTCTATCGCCATCCTTTAATAAATTAGACTTTGCTAAATTTAAGAATTATACCCTAAATCATACGCCTTTTTGTTCATCTCCACGAACTTGGGCGCAACGGTGTTCTCAATCGCCGCGATCCACCGCTCGTAGGGGATGCCGAACAGCTTCGCCACGCCCCCCAACAGCACGATGTTGACCGCTTTAGACGAACCTGCCTGTTCGGCGAGGGCGAGCGCGTCGAGTGCCTCGATATTAACGCCTTTTGCGGACAGTTCTTCCAGCACGTCGACAGGATACTGCGCCGCACCGATGATGACCGGCATCGGGTCGATCTGTTGGGTGTTGACCACGATGCGACCGCCCTTCTTGAGGTAGCCCGCGTAGCGCGCGGCTTCCAATTTTTCAAACGAAATAATAATATCCGCCTCGCCCGCGGTGACGATGGGAGAATACACCTTGTCGCCGAAGCGCACATAGGTAACCACCGACCCGCCGCGCTGGCTCATACCGTGGACCTCGCTGACCTTGACGTCGTAGCCCTCGTCCATCAGCAGACGACCGAGCAGCTTGGAGGCGAGCAGACTTCCCTGTCCGCCGACACCGACGATCATAACACTGGTTGTTTTCATAGTCTGCACCCCCTTAAATGATGGCATCAAACGCGCACAGCTGCTTGCACACACCGCAGCCGACACACAGCGTATTGTCGATCTTCGCCTTACCGTCTTTGAGGCTGATGGCAGGGCAACCGAGTTTCATACATTTCTTGCAGGAGCGGCATTTGTCCGCATCCACCTTAAGTGACGGGGCGTGCTTGACATATTTTAACAGCACGCAGGGACGGCGGGAAATGATGACCGACGGCTCTTCTGCCGCGAGTTCTTCCTTGATCGCCGTTTCGCACGCGGCGAGATCGTACGGATCGATCACACGCACGCGGTTGATGCCCAGCGCACGGCAGAGGGCTTCGAGATCCACCTTAGCGGCGGGATCGCCCTTGATGTTGTAACCCGTGGTGGGGTTCTGCTGATGTCCCGTCATACCCGTGATGGAGTTGTCGAGAATGATGACGGTGGAGTTGGTCGCGTTGTAGGCAACGTTGACCAGACCCGTCATACCCGAATGCATAAAGGTGGAGTCGCCGATGACCGCGACCGTCTTACCCTCGGCATCCGCGCCGCGTGCGGCGTTAAAGCCGTGCAGACCCGAAATGGACGCACCCATACACAAGGTGGAATCGAGTGCACTCAGCGGCGGCACCGCACCCAGCGTATAACAGCCGATATCGCCGTGCACGGTGATCTTGTTCTTCGCGAGAGTGTAGAAGATGCCGCGATGCGGACAACCCGCGCACATCATCGGCGGGCGGGCAGGGATCTCCGCATCCGCGGTGACAAACTCCTTCGCCGCCAGACCGAATGCCGCCGACACCGTCTGCTGCGAAAATTCGCCAAGCAGAGAGAACATCTCCTTGCCCGTCACCTCTAAACCGAGCGCACGTACGTGGGTTTCGATGATGGGGTCGAGTTCCTCAATAACATACAGTTTTTTGACCTTGGCGGCGAAGTCTTTGATAAGCTTCACCGGCAGGGGGTTGGGCATACCGATCTTGAGGATGCTCGCAGTGTCGCCGAGAGCTTCCTTCACATACAGATACGAGCAGCCCGAGGTGATGATGCCGATCTCGTCGGAATGCATTTCAACGGTGTTATACGCGCAATCCTCCGCAAATTCCTGCAGAGCGAGGGTACGCTCCTCAACGACGGGATGACGCTTGATGGCGTTGCCAGGCATCATAATATACTTAGCGGCATTCTTCTCGTAATCCTTAAGTACGGCGGGAACGGGATCGCCCGTTTCCACCACCGACTGGCTGTGCGCGATGCGGGTGCACATACGCAGCAGTACGGGGGTGTCAAATTTCTCCGACAGCTCAAACGCCGATTTGGCAAAAGCATACGCTTCCGCCGAATCCGCAGGCTCCAGCATCGGCACCTTCGCCGCAACGGCGTAGTGACGGGAATCCTGCTCGTTCTGCGAGGAATGCATGGCGGGGTCGTCCGCTACGCAGATGACCATACCGCCGTTGACACCCGTATAAGACAGCGTAAACAACGGGTCAGCCGCAACGTTAAGACCGACGTGTTTCATCGCGCAAGCAGAACGCGCGCCCGCCAGACTTGCGCCGTAGGCAACCTCACAGGCAACCTTCTCGTTGGGTGCCCATTCGCTGTGCAGGTCGTCGTATTTGGATAAAAATTCGGTGATTTCCGTCGACGGGGTGCCGGGGTAACTGGATACCACACCCAGTCCGCCATCGTGCAGACCCGCGGCAACTGCCTGGTTACCGATCATTAATTTCTTCATATATACATTCTCCTTAAGACTTGTTCTGCGAGTCAACCAGAGCCTCGCCGCCGTACAGCTTACGCAGTTTCGGCTTTTCGATCTTGCCGGTGGGGTTGCGCGGCACGTCGGCAAAGATCAGCTTGCGCGGACGCTTGTAGCGCGGCAGGTCCTTACAGAAGTCATTGATCTCATCCTCGGTGCAGGTCTCGCCCTTTTTCAGTTCGATGATCGCCGTGGCGATCTCACCAAGACGCGTGTCGGGCAAGCCGATGACCGCGACATCCTTGATCTTCGGGTGCGCCGCCATAAAGTTCTCGATCTGCACGGGATAGAGGTTCTCACCGCCGCTGATGATGACGTCCTTTTTGCGGTCGACAAGATAGATAAACCCGTCCTCGTCCTGCATCGCCATATCGCCCGTATACAACCAACCGTCACGCAACGTGTCGGCGGTCGCCTTCTCGTCGCGGTAGTAGCAGGTCATCACGCCGGGACCCTTGAGGCACAATTCGCCCACTGCGCCCCGCGCTACCTCGTCCCCCTCGGGGGTGACGATCTTCACCTGCCAGCCGTAGCCGGGGACACCGATCGCGCCAACCTTGTGCACATTCTCCACGCCGAGGTGCACCGCACCGGGACCGATCGACTCGGATAGACCGTAGTTGGTGTCG
>JAZOCG010000178.1:0-3530 GCA_045596345.1 Acutalibacteraceae bacterium | reverse complement strand
ATGAAGGGCAACGAAGCCATCGCGGAAGCCGCGATCGAAGCAGGCTGCCGTCATTATTTCGGTTATCCCATCACGCCCCAGACGGAGATCGCCGCCTATATGGCGAAGAAGATGCCGAAGATCGGTGGTTGCTTCCTGCAGGCGGAGAGTGAGATCGCCGCGATCAATATGGTGTACGGCGTATCCGCAACGGGTAAGCGCGTGATGACCTCCTCCTCCTCCCCCGGAATCGCGCTTAAAAGCGAGGGACTGTCCTATCTGGCAGGCGCGGACCTGCCGGCGTTCATCGTCAACGTACAGCGCGGCGGCCCCGGCCTCGGCGGTATCCAACCCAGCCAGTCCGACTATTTCCAGGCAACGCGCGCCGGCGGTCACGGCGACTTCCGTATGCTGGTGCTTGCCCCTGCCTCGGTGCAGGAGATGGCGGACCTCACCATCAAGGGCTTTGAGCTCGCGGATAAGTACCGTATGACCGCGATGGTGCTCGCCGACGGTACGATGGGTCAGATGATGGAGCCCGTCAGCCTCGACTACGACATCGCGCCTGCTCCCGAGAAGCCGTGGGCGACCACCGGCACTAAGATGGAGCGCGAACATAACATCGTCAACTCCCTCTTCCTCGCCCCCGAGGAGCTCGAAAAGTTCAACTTCGACCGCTATGAGCGCTACGCTTACATCGAAGAGAACGAGGCGATGTACGAGGAATATAGGATGGATGACGCGGAAATCGTGCTGGTTGCCTTCGGCATCGCGGCACGTGTGACCAAGAACGCCATCAATGAAGCCCGTAAGCCCGGCATCAAGGCCGGTCTTATCCGCCCCATCACGCTGTGGCCCTTCCCCAAGGCTCCTTTCCAAAAGGCCGTGGACAACGCCAAGGCGTTCATCTCGGTAGAACTGTCGATGGGACAGATGATCGAGGACGTGCGCCTCGCCACCGAGTGCAAGCGTCCCGTCACCCTGTGCAACCGCGCAGGCGGTATGATTCCTTCCCCCGAGCAGGTGCTCGATGCCATTAAAGAAGCTGCGAACGGAGGTGCGAAGTAATGGTCGTATTTGATAAACCCCATGCCCTCAACGATATGCCGATGCACTATTGCCCCGGCTGTACCCACGGCATCATCCACCGTCTGGTGGCGGAGGTCATCGACGAGCTCGGCATTGAAGGCCGCACCATCGGTATCGCACCCGTTGGCTGCTCGGTTATGGCGTATAACTACTTTAACTGCGATATGATCGAGGCGGCACACGGCCGCGCTCCGGCGATTGCTACGGGCGTTAAGCGTGCCGACCCCGAAAACCACGTGGTGTTCACCTATCAGGGTGACGGCGACCTCGCCTCCATCGGTATGGCGGAGACGGTGCACGCCGCCGCACGTAACGAGAACATCACCGTCATCTTCGTCAACAACGCGATCTACGGTATGACGGGCGGCCAGATGGCGCCCACCTCGCTGCCGGGTCAGGTCACCCAGACCTCGCCCTACGGTCGCGATACCAACCACTGCGGTTTCCCCATTCGCGTGTGCGAGATGCTGTCCCAGCTCGACGGTCCCGAGTATTTGGAGCGTGTGACCGTCAACAGCGTCAAGAACATCCGCAATGCAAAAAAGGCGATCAAAAAGGCGTTCCAGAACCAGCTCGATGGCAAGGGCTTCTCCCTCATTGAGGTGGTGTCCTCCTGCCCGACCAACTGGGGTATGACGCCGCAGGCGGCGCTCAAATGGATTGACGACAATATGCTGCCCTACTATCCGCTGGGTGTGTATAAGGACCGCTCCGCGGCAAAGGAGGAAGCGAAATGAGTACCACACAATTTCTATTTTCCGGCTTCGGCGGACAGGGCATCCTGTTTGCCGGTAAGTTCCTCGCGTACAAGGGTCTGATGGACAATAAGCAGGTCAGCTGGCTGCCCTCCTACGGCCCCGAGATGCGCGGCGGCACCGCGAGCTGCGGTGTTATCCTCAGTGACGAGCCCGTCGGCTCTCCCATCGTGGCAAACCCCGACGTGCTGGTCGCGATGAATCTGCCCTCTCTTGACAAGTATGAGTCCGCGGTCGTCCCCGGCGGGATGATCTTCGCGGATTCCACCCTCATCGAGCGCAAGGTGCAACGCGACGACGTCAAGGTGTTCTACGTCCCTGCGACCAAGCTCGCGAACGACAACGGCACCCCCACCCTCGCCAATATGGTGCTGATGGGTAAGATTCTCAAAGAACTGGGCGACTTCGGCGAGGACAGCCTGCGCGCCGCGCTGGGCAAGGTCATCTCCGCCAAGCGTGCCGATATGTTGGAGGTCAACCTCCACGCGATGCAGATCGGCGCGGATTATGAGTAAGGAGTGAATAGTATGAATATCACTGTTACCAAGACCACCTGCCCAAAGGAGAAGCCGGAGGCTTCCACGCTGGGCTTCGGTCAGTATTTCTCGGACCATATGTTTATGATGGACTACTCCCGTGAGCAGGGCTGGCACGATGCGCGCATCGTCCCCTTCGGCAACCTGTCGTTGCATCCGGCTGCGACCGTCCTGCACTACGGCTCGGAAATTTTCGAGGGTCTCAAAGCCTACCGCCGCGCGGACGGCAAGGTGCAGTTGTTCCGTCCCTTGGAGAACATCCGCCGTATGAACCGCTCCGCGGAGCGTATGTGCCTGCCCACCATCCCCGAGGAGGATGCGCTCACGATTCTCAAAGAGTTTGTCAAGCTCGAACAGGATTGGACACCCTCCGCCCCCGGTACGTCGCTGTATCTGCGCCCCTTTATGTTCGGCAACGACGAGACGCTGGGCGTACACGCGGTGCATAACGCGACCTATATCATCATCGCCTCCCCCGTCGGCAGCTACTACAAAGAGGGCATCAACCCCGTCAAGATTATGATTGAGGATCAGGATGTCCGTGCGGTGCGCGGCGGTACGGGCGAAGCGAAGTGCGGCGGTAACTACGCCGCCTCCAACCGTGCAGGCGAGCGCGCCGAGCAGAAGGGCTATTCGCAGGTGCTGTGGCTCGACGGTGTCGAGCGCAAGTACATCGAAGAGGTCGGCGCGATGAACGTGATGTTCAAGATCAATGGCGAGATCGTCACCCCGATGCTGTCGGGCTCCATCCTGCCGGGTATCACGCGCAAATCCTGCATCGAGGTGCTGAAAAACGCCGGCTACAAAGTCAGCGAGCGTCTGTTCAGCATCGACGAGCTGGAACAGGCGATGGCAGACGGCACGCTGGAAGAGGCGTGGGGCTGCGGCACTGCCGCGGTGGTTTCCCCGATCGGTGAATTGTGCTATAAGGGCATCAAGCACCCCGTAAACGGTGGTAAGATCGGCGAAGTCACCCAGATGCTGTACGATACCCTGACGGGTATCCAGTGGGGCAAGACCGAAGACACCTTCGGCTGGACCTGCCCGATCGAGTAAGAATAGGATAGAAAATGACCTGTATGCCGAACGGCATACAGGTCATTTTTATTGCGTATAATACCGATCCTCCGCCCCTCTTCGGGGGTTGTCCTCGATATAGTCCCATATCTCC
>JAZOCG010000177.1:0-2938 GCA_045596345.1 Acutalibacteraceae bacterium | reverse complement strand
GGCGGCGCACAGGCGGTCGCCGCACTCGCCTACGGCACCGAAAGCGTGCCGAAGGTGGACAAGATCGTCGGTCCCGGTAACGCCTATGTTGCCGAGGCGAAGAAGCAGGTGTTCGGCAGAGTGTCGATCGATATGATCGCGGTTCCTAGCGAAATTCTCGTCTTGGCGGACGCGACCTGTAACCCGACATTCGTTGCCGCCGACCTGCTCAGCCAGGCAGAGCACGATAAGATGGCGAGCGCGGTGCTGGTCACCGACAGCCGCGCATTCGCCGAGGCGGTCAGTGCGGAACTTGAGCGGCAGATCCCGCTGCTTTCGCGTAGCGAGATCGCCCGTGCGTCTATCGATAAGAACGGCAAGATTATCGTCGCTGAGGGTAATTTGATGCTCGCCATCGACATCGCCAATGAGATCGCTCCTGAGCATCTCGAACTGTGCGTGGACAATCCTTTCGACTACCTCGACAAGGTGAAACACGCGGGCTCCATCTTTATGGGTAAGCACTGTCCCGAGGCACTCGGCGACTATTTTGCGGGTCCCAACCACACCCTACCCACCAGCGGCACGGCGCGGTTCTCGTCGCCCTTGTCGGTGGACGATTTCGTGAAGAAATCCCAGTTTACCTATTACACCGCGGATGCGCTTGCCGCCGTCGCCGATAAGGTGGCGTATTTTGCACGGCAGGAAGGCTTAGACGCCCACGCCAAGAGCGCGACCGTGCGATTTGAAGACTAAATGAGGACTAAATTATGAGCCGATTTTTCAGTGAAAAATACGCGAGCCTTGTGCCGTATACGCCTGGCGAACAGCCCCGCGATATGCAGTACGTGAAACTCAACACCAACGAGTCGCCTTTCCCACCGTCGCCCGCTGTTAAAGCGGCGGTCGCCGAGGAATGTGACCGCTTACAGCTGTACAGCGATCCTGAGTGTACCGCCCTGCGTGCGAAACTCGCCGAGGTGTACGGCGTGCGCCCCGAGCAGGTGCTGATGACCAACGGCTCGGACGAGGTGCTGAATTTTGCTTTTATGGCATTCGCGGACGAGGCACATCCGCTGGCGTTCGCGGATATCACCTACGGGTTTTATCCCGTGTTCGCCGACCTCAACCACATTCCGTATGAGTTGATCCCGCTGAAAGCGGATTTCTCCATCGACGTACGGGATTATTGCGGTATCGGCAAGACGATCGTCATCGCGAACCCCAACGCCCCGACGGGTCTGTGCTTGCCGCTGTCGGCAATCGAGGAGATCGTACGTACTAACCCCGATAATGTTGTCATTGTGGATGAAGCGTACGTGGATTTCGGTGCCGAGAGTGCCGTGACGTTGGTGGATACGTACGATAATCTGCTGGTCACCCAAACCTTTTCGAAATCCCGTTCAATGGCGGGCGTGCGGCTTGGTTTCGGCATCGGTAACGAAAAGTTGATTGCCGACCCCAACACCATCAAATACTCCACCAACCCCTACAACGTCAACCGCCTGACCGCCGCGGCGGGGCTGGCGGCATTGTGTGAGAATGATTACTATATGGCAAACTGCCGCGTCATTGAACAAAACCGCGCGTGGACGACAAACGAACTTACCCGCCTCGGTTTCACGGTGCTGGATTCCAAGGCAAACTTCGTGTTTGCAAAATCCGATCGCATCGGCGGACAGGAACTGTACGAGCAACTCAAAGCCCGCGGCGTACTGGTACGGCATTTCGCTAAAGACCCCATCGCAGACTATAATCGCATCACCATCGGTACGATGGAGCAGATGCAGACGTTGATCCAAACGATTATATGCATTTTGGAGGGATAAAGTATGAGAAAAGCGCAAATCAATCGCAAGACGGCGGAAACGGACATCGCGCTGTCTTTAAATTTGGATGGCACAGGTATCGCCGCCTGCGTGACGGGCGTTGGTTTCCTCGATCATATGCTGACGCTGTTTGCGCGGCACGGGCGGTTTGACCTGTCGGTCACCTGCACGGGAGACACCTATGTTGACGACCACCACACGGTGGAGGATATCGGTATCTGCCTGGGTAAAGCGTTTGCCGAAGCCCTCGGTGACAAGCGCGGTATTGTTCGCTACGGCGACATCGCGCTGCCGATGGATGAGGCACTCATCCTTGCGGCGGCGGATATTTCGGGGCGCGGCGGCTGTTATTACAGCCTCGATATCCCGACCGAAAAGGTGGGCACCTTTGACACCCAACTCGGCAAGGAGTTCTTTGATGCCTTCGCGCGGGATGCAGGCGTGACCCTGCATATCCGACAACTGGCGGGGGAGAATGCCCACCACATTTTAGAGGGCGCGTTTAAGGCGGTCGCCCGCAGTCTGGCAAAGGCGGCGGCGATCGACGAGAAATTCGCCGATGAGATCCCGTCGACTAAAGGTGTGATTGAATGATAGCGATTTTGGATTACGGCGTGGGCAACCTGTTTTCTCTTTGCTCGTCGCTGGAATATATCGGACAGCAGGCGGTCGTCACCGCGGACAAGGATGTGATCCGTCGGGCGGACAAACTCATCCTGCCGGGTGTCGGCGCGTTTGCCGATGCGGCGAAGAAACTGCGCGACAGTGGACTTGACGAGGTGTTGCGTAAAGAGGTCGTCCGCGGTAAAGATGTGATGGGCATCTGCCTTGGGATGCAGATGCTGTTTGAAAAAAGTTATGAGTTCGGTGAGCACGATGGGCTCGGCTTACTGAAAGGCGCGGTCGTGCCAATGCAGGGGGTCATTCCAAGTGAACTAAAAATCCCCCACATTGGGTGGAACGAACTGCACTTCGATAAAGCCCACCCGCTGTTTCGTTACCTCAAAGAGGGCGACTGTGTGTATTTCGTCCATTCGTATTTTGCGACGGATTGCGCCGACAGCGTCATCGCCACCGCGGAATACGGCAAAGAGCTGACCGCCGCGGTCGCTAAAGGTAACGTGATGGGC
>JAZOCG010000176.1:0-3039 GCA_045596345.1 Acutalibacteraceae bacterium | reverse complement strand
CACGGTGTTTTGGCCATCAGATCGCTGTTGGTGTTGAGCAGAACACCGGCGAGCAGCGCGAGCAGCTGAAACGCGGTGGAGATCACCAACAGCACGCCGGTGATGATATGGTTCAGTTTACGTATATTACTCATATTGATTTTTCCTCCGTTAATTTCCACGCTTTGAGCGCGGCGATTTGGGTCTTGGCATCGGGGATATCCCCCGCCATCACACGCTCGCCCAATTCGGCGAGCGGTAAACGCACCACGTTGAGAAACTCGTCTTCGTCGGAGTGCATCTCGGCGAAATGCGACCCCGTCGCGAGATAGAGGTGGATGTCCTCGTCGCAGTAGCCGGGGGTCGGGTAGAGCACCCCGAGCGGGGTGGAGTTATCCGCGGACGCGCCCGTTTCCTCGGCAAGCTCGCGCTTGCCTGTCGTGAGCGGGTCTTCGCCGCGGTCGCGTTTACCCGCGGGGATCTCGGTCGTGATCTCGCCGTAAGGGTAACGGAACTGCTGTACGAGCAGCACCTCGCCCTCGTCCGTGAGGGCGATAACGCCGACACCGCCTGGATGTTCGACGACCTCGCGCGTTGCAACCGAGCCGTCGGGCAGACGCGCGTCGTCGACACGCAGGCGGATGATTTTTCCCTCGAATTTATAGTGTGCAGAGAGAGGTGTTTCGCGCAGATCCATAACGAGGCTCCTTTTAAACAGATACGATGGGTGGTGAACATATGGATATTGTGTGGCAGGATACGCTCACCCACGCACAGCGCACCGACTACGGTGTGGTGCGGGGGCTGTGCACGGCATTGTGCGCGCGCTACCCCTTTTTACGTGGGGCGGTGGCGGGGCACAGCCTGCTTGGGCGGGAACTGCCGATCCTTGTGCTGTCGCCGACAGGCGAGCCGATTCGTGAGCGTGTACTGCTCGCCGCGGCATTCCACGGGCAGGAGTGGCTCACCGCGCTGTGCGCCCTGCGCTTGTGCGAAGAGATATGTCTCACGCTTAAAGGCGGGCTGTCGCTGTGCGGGATTCCGCTTCACCGCGCTCTGCGCGGACGGCAACTGGTGTTTTTTCCGATGGTCAACCCCGACGGGGTACAGATCGCGTTGTACGGCAGTGCCGCCGCGGGGGAATATGCCGCCTTTGTGCGCGAGCACGGCGGCGACACGCACGGACTGTGGCAGGCGAATGCCCGCGGAGTGGACATCAATCATAATTTTAACGCAGGATGGAAAGAAATGCAAGCCCTCGCCGAAAAAAACGGCAAGGACCGCCCCGGCGCGCGGCAATACCGCGGAGAATCTCCCGAAAGTGAGCCTGAAACGCGGGCGGTAACGGATCTGTGCCGCGGGTACGATTTTCGCCACGTGGTCGCGTTGCACAGCCAAGGCGAGGAGATCTATTGGCGGTACGGCGAGCACACGCCGCCGCACAGTCGGATGATCGCGCAGGTGTTGGCGGCAGCGAGCGGGTATGTCGCTGCCGATCCGACGGGGATGGCGAGCCACGGCGGGTTTAAGGACTGGTTCATCTCCTGCTATCACCGCCCGGGATTTACGATCGAGCTTGGACGCGGGGTCAACCCTCTGCCGCTGACAGATTTTCAAGCGATGTATAAAAAAGCGCGCGAAATGTTGCTGCTGTCGTTGCTGTTGTGATGCCCGCAACCGCCGATTGCGCAAAATTGCAAGCAAAACAGGCTTGATAATTTAAAAAGAACGCGGTATAATACGGTTTGTAAGGAACACTTGGCAAAAACATCCTTAAATAATACTACTGGAGCGTGAAAAATATGAAACTGATTATTAAAAACGATTATGAGGCAATGAGTGCGTGGGCGGCACAGCATATCGCCCGTGCGATCAACAATCACAAGGGCGACCGTCCCTTTGTGCTCGGTCTGCCGACCGGCTCGACGCCGCTCGGTGTGTACCGCAACCTCATTGAGATGAATAAAGCGGGCGAGGTGACCTTTAAAAACGTTGTCACCTTCAATATGGATGAGTATGTGGGGCTTCCCCGCGAGCACGACCAGAGCTATTGGTACTTTATGCACGAGAATTTCTTTAATCATATCGATATCCCCGCTGAGAATATCAACATTCTCGACGGTATGGCGCAGGACCCCGAGGCGGAGTGTCAGCGTTACGAGGAGAAGATCGCTTCCTACGGCGGTATTGACCTGTTTATGGGCGGCTGCGGCGTTGACGGACACATCGCGTTCAACGAGCCCTTCACCTCGCTGACTTCCCGCACGGGCGTGCGTGCGCTGACCGAGGATACGCTGATCGCCAACTCCCGTTTCTTCGATAACGATCCCAACAAGGTGCCGAAGACCGCTTTGTCGGTGGGTGTCGGCACGGTGTGCGATTCCCGCGAGGTGCTGCTCGTCATTAACGGTCACAACAAGGCGCGCGCTCTGCGTCACTGCGTCGAGGGCGGCGTGGATCACGCGTGGACCATCAGTGCTCTGCAGCTGCATCAGAACGGCGTCATCGCTTGCGACGAAGCCGCCTGCGGCGAACTCAAGGTCGACACCTACAAGTATTTCAAAGAGATCTACAAAGACGAGAAATAAGAGAACTGCAAAAGACCGCCTCTGCCATCGGCAAAGGCGGTCTTTTTTTGGCGCAAACGGGTGGTGATGGCACATTTTTCGTAACAATGTTATCGGCATATAAACAAAAGAACTCCGCACAAACCTGCGGAGTTCTTTGAAAAGGTGCGTATTATTAAACCGGGTTAAGCAACCGCAAAATTATTCCCACTCGTTTTTGGAATTCTTCTTTGGCTCATATATGCCCTAAATATTATTCTAAACGGCGGTTTTGAACCCGCTTTTCTACCCATTATTTTATTTATCAAATTTTTTGTTGCAGAAAATGTTGCAAAATTGTATGCGGAATTGTGCCGAGTGGCTTTTACCTTAAACCAAGACTTACAGCTAATTCATCGAGATAATCAATGTGTCCGTGATTTGCACCATACAAAGTCACATATCCGTCTTTTTCAGCAGTTATATCCTGTCCCATAAAAACAACTCGTTCGCC
>JAZOCG010000175.1:0-9105 GCA_045596345.1 Acutalibacteraceae bacterium | reverse complement strand
AAAAATATAGCACCGGCTGGTTGCCGGTCGGTTGTGCCGCCCACAGCAGACAATCTTGTCCGACACCGATCCCCTGAGCGGAGAGTGCATCCCGTGCAGTGCGTTCAGCAAGCTGCGGGGTGTTGTTTTGCTCACTTAAGTGCGCAAGCGCAATACGCGTTGCACCCTCCCGCACCAATTCGGGCAGCACCGCCGCACAGGCATCGTTTGAGAGATGACCACGGTCGCTGAGGATCCGCATCTTTAGCGGATACGGATACGGGCCATTATGAAGCATCACGGGGTCGTGATTCGACTCGATATGCAACAAATCGCATCCACGAAGCATATCCATCACCGCGGGCATCACATACCCCATATCGGTCGCAACCGCTATCGAGCGGTCATCTGTATCGAAGCGAAAACCCATACTGGCTCGACTGTCGTGCGGTGTCCAAAACGAGGTTATGCGCAGATCGCCGATCGAAATAGGCTTATCTGCCGACAGAGTATATAAGCGGTTTGCGGCATCCACACATCCCTTCTGTACAAGCGCATCCAGTGTCCCCTCGCTCGCGAGCACGGGCCAACCAAACTGCTTGCACAGCACACGCAGACCCGCCACGTGATCGGTATGCTCGTGTGTCACCAGCACCGCTTTAATAGAACAGGGGTCGATGTCACGCTCACACAGAGCCTGACGAATACGTTTAGCCGATACGCCGACATCGACCAACACGCCGCCATCCCGCGTAGCAATATATGTACAATTTCCACTGCTCCCGCTGAACAGCGAGCAATATCGCATCATAGCGCGCGTTCCTCTCCGCAAAAAAACCGCAGATGCCGCCGATAGACGGCGTCTGCGATCTTTTGCTCATAATTTTAATTTATTCCGCTACCCTCTCGACCTCAGCACCGAGGCGAGACAGTTTCTCGATAATGTCCTCATATCCGCGCTCGATATAACGAACATCCTCGATCTCCGTCACACCGTCAGCGACCAGCCCTGCGATGACCATCGCCGCACCTGCGCGCAGATCCACCGCCTTAACGGTAGCCGCGGACAGCTTATCAACACCCGTGAAAGTGGCACGATTGCCGTCCACCTCAACCTTGGCACCCATCTTCTGAAGTTCCTCGGTATAACGGAAACGGTTCTCCCATACACCCTCAGTGATGGTGCTGACGCCCTCGGCGATGGATAACAGCACCGCGATCTGTGGCTGCATATCCGTCGGAAAACCGGGATGCGGCATCGTTTTAATATTACAGCTGTGAAGAGGTCCTTCGCATCGTACGCGGATGGCATCGTCCATCTCCTCGATGCGCGCACCCATTTCATCCAATTTCGTGGTGATGGACTCCAGGTGCTTCGGGATAACGTTTCGTACCAACACGTCGCCCCCTGTTGCCGCCGCCATCGCCATATATGTCCCCGCCTCGATCTGATCGGGGATAATGGAATAGGTAGCACCGTACAACTGCTGTACGCCACGAATCTTAATAACGTCGGTGCCGGCACCGCGAATATCCGCACCCATCGTGTTGAGGAAGTTCGCCAAGTCAACGATGTGGGGCTCTTTTGCCGCATTCTCGATGACCGTCATACCGCGCACACGTACCGAGGCGAGCATAATATTCACCGTCGCGCCGACACTCACGGTATCCAGATACACAGAATTCCCCGTCAATTGATCGGCGTGCATCTCAATAATGCCGCTCTCCATCTGCACCGTCTCCGCGCCGAGTGCACGGAAACCCTTGAGGTGCAGGTCAATCGGACGCTCGCCGAACCAACAGCCACCCGGCATCGGTACGCGGGCACTACCCGTCTTGCCGAGCAACGCACCGATAAAATAATACGACGCACGCATACTCTTCGCGAGATCGTGATCGACCTCGATCTTATCGACTGAGCGCGGATCGATCTCTACCGTATGGCGGTCCAGATATTCGACCTTCGCGCCCAATTTTTCTAATATCTTCAACGACGTAGCAACGTCACTGATATGCGGAATATTCTCAATTCGGCAAGGCTCGTCCGACAGAATAACGGCAGGCAAAATCGCCACAACCGCGTTCTTTGCGCCGCTGATATCAACCGCGCCGGACAAACGGACACCGCCTTTTATACGATATTTCTCCAACTCTTTACACCCCTCAAAGGTTGATAAAGCATTAAGCAAAACGAATCAATCGTCTTCGAAAAAGTCACAAAAACGTTCTCACGCGCACAGCGAAGAACGACCCTTGTCATTATAACAAATATCGTATAAAAAAGCAATAGCATTCTCAATTTTCCTGTCGTAATGCGTCAACGGGTTTTAACCCCGCGGCTTTATACGCAGGATAGGCTCCGAATAGCACCCCGAGCACCAGCGTCAGCACAAAAATCCCTATCAGTCGCGCCGACGACCACGTAACCGAAAAGTTAACTATACGCCCGCCAACCGTCATTGCCAACATTCCTACCAATATACCGATACCTGCCCCGATAACGCTAAACAGTAACGCACTGGCCATAAATTCCGCGAGAATTCGACCGCGCGTTGCACCGATCGCTTTCTTGATCCCGATCTCTCGTGTGCGTTCATGTACCGATGACAGCATTACCGTCATAATCCCGCAGCCCGATACAAGCAGCGACACACCGCCGATCGCTGTCAAACCTATTGACAGCACCGACACCAGGCGTTCAAGTCGCGCACGCTGACTCGACAGATCCTCTGTCTTCAACGTACCGATCTCCTCGCCGAGATGCGAAAGCGAAGTTTGTATTGCCTGCTGTGCCTGAACGGTATCGTTGCCCGTCGATATGCGCACAGCAATTTGGTCAAAGGTGTCAATCCCTGCGACAGACTGCATCGTTGTGTACGGAACATATACCATATACGGAATAAGCGACGTCACGTTCTGAAGCAAGCTGCTCCCTGTCGCCGTTACACCGACAATCGTCATATCCACACTGGTGTCGCTGTAAAACATCGTCAGGGTTTCTCCCACTACCGCATCCCGACCAAACGCCTCCTGCGCCAAAGCGGCATCGATCACACACACACCCGTCTCCCCCGCAAGATCCCCCTGTGTTAGCAGACGACCGTGTAACAGTCGAAGCGAAATCACTTGATCTGCGCCCGCGTCAATGCCGCAGCTGACCGCTGACAACCGTTTATCGCCGATCTCTGCCGCCACAAAATCCAACACCAGCGGCAT
Source organism: Acutalibacteraceae bacterium (assembly GCA_045596345.1). Lineage (GTDB taxonomy): Bacteria > Bacillota > Clostridia > Oscillospirales > Acutalibacteraceae > UBA5905. Next base: position 5,910 of record JAZOCG010000175.1, on the reverse strand, counting down.
CGCCTGCGAGACCATAGACAACTCGCGAATAGACGTCAAGCACGGCACCGTCAAGCCGTCACTCGCGCTCACCGAGATGCCGTTAATCCCCATACTTTCGAGCTCCTGATACACTGCCTTCTCTCCGACCGCGCCGATACCTGAGATCAGCACAACCATCGCAGTGCCCACCGCGATACCGCACACCGTCATTAGCGTGCGCAGCCGGTTACGAGCAAAGCTGATCCACGCGCTATGCCACAATTCCTTCATCGGGCATCCTCCCGTACCTCAGTTATCAATTGCCCATCCTCAACGATCCTATCCGGCTCCAGCACAAGAGAGCGACCAACCCAGTCCGTACGCGAAACCAGTATGCCGCCGCCGAAATCTCCTTGCGGATCGATACTCTCGCGCTTAACTCGCCCGCCCTGCACAAAATATACGGTTTGCTCAGCACTATCCTCCTCGATGATTGCCTCATATGGAATAAGAAGACCCTGCTCTACAGCGGAAACCACCACTTTCGCTTTTGCCGTAAGACCGAGCCGCATAGAATCATCTACCTCGCCGTCGTTAAGTGTGATCACCCCTTCGATAATTCCTTCGCTGCCGGCGTTTTCCGACACCGCCGACGAAATCTCACTCAGACAGCCATAATACACGGATTTATCAAACCCCACGCCGCTGATACGCACCTGCTGTCCAATCTCCAAGACGGGTAATTGCTTTTCCCGAATCATCACCTGTACCTGCAAACCGCTATCCGGTGCAATCACAACACACGGCTCTATCGGATCAAGCATAAGTCCATCAACCGCCTCAACCGAAACAACAACGCCGCTTTCTTTTGCCACAACTTCATCCTTCATCGTCGTCAGTGACAGCGCATCTGCCACCCGATCACCGCCCGCCTGTATCAACCTGGTCGCTTCCTTGTCAATGGTGATGAGCGATTCCCCCGCTTTCACCCGTTGACCGACCTCGACAAGTACCTTGTCCACGACACACGTCTGCGGCACCGTCACCGTCTCGAATTCTCCCGCCACGACCACACCGTTACACGAGATGGTTTTCTCCACCCGTTGTGTTTGCAACGTGACTGTCTTCACCGTGATCGGATCGTTATCCGAACTCCTTGTCACACCGACCGCTGTAACTGCCACGCCGATCACCATCGGTAATATCCACCTTTTTTTCATCCGCTGTCACCTCACAAAATCATCCTCTCTATTGTGCGGCAAGACAGCAAAAATATGTGCGTGTTCAGACAATAAATAAGAAAAACGGTCATTCCGACGGAATGACCGTTTTTTAACGATATTCATCTTAATACAGGTGTAAAACACAGCAAAATGCTCAACTGGTTTTTACCGTTTCTTTTTGCGTGCAAGCGCGATAATACAACCAGAATTTCAGCGAGCTGACATCGTCGGACGGGATAAGCTCATAATAGGTATCATCTGCACTAAACACCAGCGCGCGTTTGCCGTGCATCGCCATATCCGAAATATCCGTTATCGCGACGGCGACATCGCCGCAGCGCAAAAAGTCACTGTCAATGGACACCTCGCCACGCGCGAGCGGCGTTTCAATGTGATTACGCACCGACACGAGCGTGCCTGTTTCGGCGCGATATACCACCCTGTTTTCTACGTCACGGGCAACCTGCTCGTTCTGCCAGTCGGAGAAAGCGCGCACGGTATCAAACGGCGCACCGACAAGTCGGGCGTAAGCGGTGTATTGCACAGACATCCCGCATTGCTTACACCGCGTGACATCGCCGTGCGAAACAAGCGTATCGTGACCGCCGCATTGCGGGCAGATAAACAGCAGATTTCTCAGCCCTTGTGCCAATTCCTTACCGCGATATTTACGCGGCTGTTGTTCCTGGCGATCATACGCATCCTCGGTCAGATCATCGACGATCACGCGATACAGCTCCTCCTGCGACATGGTCGCAACCTGTTCTTTAGTGTATACGTTAACAACCTCACCGTGACAGTAGCCACGACGGGTACGATAGCTCCACATCGGACTGACAAAATATCCGCCGACAAGTTTATAGGTCACAAGCCCGCAACCGGCTTTTTTCACCATCTTGGCGGTAGATGGAAGGATCGGTCCCGTCACGCCGTCCCACGTGCGCGCACCCTCGGCAAAGATCGCCACATTCGCGCCCTTACGGCTGCGCCGAAGCACCTCCGCCACCGTCGACGCAGCGACTGTGCCCTTATAGCGCATAATCGGCGCAAATACGTAGTCCAACAACCTATACGCGTGCTTCCATCGCGCAATATGCTCGCTCGCAACAAAATACATCTGTCGCGGAAAGCTTGCAGCAACCATCAACGGATCAAAATCCGTCGCGTGGTTGGACAGTACGATATAATTGCTCGGAAGATCCTGCGCTTTTTTAAAAGTATAGCCGAATTTGACCCACAGAAACACGATGATCAGCGGGCGCAACAGCTTCCAAAAGAAATGATGTCTTTTCCGCATACCATTCTCCGTATTTAGACAAATTTTGTGGTACGAATATCCACTACGTCTGCTGACGAAGCCTTTGCCAGACAGTTTACAACACCGTTCGGAGAATTCGCTACCTCGATAAGCCGCAAACTGGCTTCACGCATAAATCGCTCATCCACCGAGCGACGAAGCATCGCGAGCATCTCATCAAAATATCCGTTAATATTGAATATCACGATCGGCTTATGCAGCTGACCGAGTTGTTTGAGAGTATAGATCTCGAAAAACTCCTCATACGTGCCGATGCCACCGGGGGTGACGATAAACGCATCCGCGCGCTCTTCCATAATCTGTTTACGCTGACGCATCGTGTCGGTGATGATCATCTCGTCGCATCCGTCGAATAATACGCCGTCCACCTTGAGAAAGGACGGAACGACGCCGACCACCGTGCCGCCGCCACGCTTCATCCCGCGCGCCGCCGCGCCCATCAGTCCTGCACCGCCCGCACCGTACACCAGACCGTGTCCTTCGCGAGCAAGCAATTCACCGAGCTCTTCCGTCGCATCGATATAATCACGCGCGATCTCGGTGCTTGATGCGCCGTACAGACAGATATACATACGCCAACCCCCATTAATATAACTATACATAATGCTATCACATTTTTGTCAGAAAAGCAAATATTTTATGAAAATAAGCCGCCCGAGAACGGACGGCTTATGTTGGATTTTATACAAAGAAATATTTCGCGGCGACAGTCATTATGAGAAGAAACACTGCATTGATAGCGGTAAACAGCCAAAAATATCGTTTCCCGTGACCGGGATACAACAAACGGAACTCACTGAACGTAATTAAACTCGCAAGCGAGGCGATCAACGTGCCTGTGCCGCCGATATTAACACCAAGCAACAGCGCGCGATAATCGGTCGTAAAGCGGGAAAGCAAGATCGCCGACGGTACGTTACTGATCCCCTGACAAGATAACACGGATACAAGAAGCGCATCCTTGCTCATCAGCGCAGACACTGCCTCATTGACCGCGTCGATGCGTGCCAAATTTCCGGCAAAAATAAAGAAAAAGAAAAACGTACCGAGCAAGGGATAATCCACCATCTTCAATGCCTCGCGGTCAACAGCAATCAGCACCGCGGGGATGAGAATAAGACCGATCCAATACGGCATCACGCGGAACACGATGAGCAAGGAAAACGCAAACATCACCAGGTACAACACCGTACGGCGAACATTTAGTTTTTCGGGAAATTTTTCGCTTATGGTGAGTTTTTCCGCCTTGATGGGTAAGCATGCAAGCATAAGCAGCGTAATGGCAAGCAAAAAAGGCGGCAACATAATCGCGCAAAACTCCCCTGTCGGGATATGATAATACGAATACAGATACAAATTCTGCGGATTACCGAAAGGGGTGAGCATACCGCCAAGATTAGCGGAAATGTTTTGCAATATAAACAGATACGCCATATACCGCTCTTTCCCTGTTGCACAGAGGGCGAAATACCCGAGCGGGAGGAAGGTGATCAGTGCCATATCGTTGGCGATCAGCATCGAGCCAATGAAAGTGATACAAATCAGCAACAAAAACAGCCCGCGCAGATTTCCCGCCACCAGAACCAACCGTCTGGCAAGAATGGTAAAAAATTTGATATTACGCAGGGCACACACCACCGCTAACGTTAAAAATAAACAAACGAGTGTTTTCCAGTCAAAGTACGTCAAATATTCCACATCCGGCGGTACAAAACACATTGTAACCAATGCCGCCAACGCCGCTATGCAGAAAACCGTATTCTTCTTTATAAATCGCACAACCCTCATCACGACACCTCATTTCACACGTCTGCCATCATACACCCTTTTTGTCAGTTTGACAAGAGAAATGTCGCTGCAAAAGAGAAAAGAGCCTTCCGCAGAAGGCTCTTTTCATTAAATGGTAAACTGTAATACACAGAACGCCGCGTAAACACCAAGAAGTACAATACCCTGCCAACGCGACAGCTTTTCTTTAAGCATTGTCGGGACGGTCAGTAAGATCATCACCGTCAGCATCACGGGAATATCCAATACCAACGACGAGTTCATACCGCCGATCAGCCCCGAAACAGGCACCGCAAACGGACTGATCGTCACCGCTGCACCGCTCACCAATACCAGATTAAACAGGTTGGCACCGATAATATTACCGAGCGACAGCGAGCCGTGTCCCTTAACCAGCGAGGTGATCGCCGTCACGAGTTCGGGCAACGAGGTGCCGAGTGCCACGATGGTCAGACCGATGACTTTTTCGGACACGCCAAGATTTTGTGCGATAATAATCGCGTTATCCACCAGGAAATCCGCGCCGAATGCGATCAGCACCGCGCCGACCACTAGCAGAATGATATCCTTAAGCAGACTATCTTTTGTGCCCGCCACCTTAGATTCCACCACGTGATCTTCGCCGCTGAGCATCTCCAGCTCAGCCTCGCTTACTCCACCTCTGCCCTGTTCTTCCATCTGCACCGTCGCAACGGATGCCGCCGATTTCTTCATACGCACGACCGTGCTCACCATATAGATAACAAACGTCGCCAGAAGAACAATACCGATCAGGCGAGAGAAGGTGCCGAGAAAGTACGCCGCAAAACAGTAGATTGCCGCCGAAGCAAAGAAAAACGCAACAGGAATAGTCAAGCTCTTACGTGCCGCCGCGCCTGGTTTGATGGCGATGGTCAATGCCGCGATCAATGCCGTATTGCAGATGATCGAGCCAAGCGCGTTACCATAGGCAATCGAACCGCTCCCCTGCATTGCCGCACCCGCGGACACCATCACCTCAGGCAGTGTTGTACCGATAGACACAACGGTCGCACCGATCAAGATCTCCGGCAGATGAAAACGGCGGGCAATTCCCGTCGCGCCGTCGACAAACCAATCGCCGCCCTTAATAAGTAAAACAAAACCGAGCAATAATAACAAAACCGGAATAACCATATCACATTCTCCTTGCAATGTCGTTAGGAATAAACATCTTGACTATTATATCATTCATTATTCATTTTGTACACAGCTTTTGAAAATTTTTATCAATTATAAAAAATGCTTGGGATTCTGAACCCCTGAGTTCGGCTTCGACGACCTCATTGTTATATTTTCGTTGTCGCTTTAAATAAGGGAAATTCTCACGGCTCCCACAACACGAAACACAAAAGGCACCACCTTGCGGTGATGCCTTCTGTGTTTGGAAGGGTTGTACAAATTCGAACCCTTTTGATTATTTGACCTATGTGTTCGAACCCCTACATGTTATTCAAACCATATTTTTGGAAAATGTTTAAAAATAAATTGGCTCATAGGATTATCGGGGCAATCTTTTAAATTGTGTTCAATAATATTTTTCCTTATATCATCATAAACAAAATTCAATTCTTTTTCACTAATACTTTCATACGGTTTTAT
>JAZOCG010000174.1:0-4020 GCA_045596345.1 Acutalibacteraceae bacterium | reverse complement strand
AAAATCCCACGCCTCGGCGTTAAAGCATCCCTTACACCGATGGGTACAGCCGCTGACAAACAGCGATACCCGCACCCCCGTACCATTGGCAATATCGTTATATTTGATGGTCGCGTAATTCATATACATCCGCTCCTATGTCGGTATTGTAGCACACATCTTATCCTTTGGCAAGCAGAGCTTCGATACGCTCGCGGGTGGCAAGCCCGTCAGAGAACGCGGTTGCACTCCCCGCCGCCACGGCAAAACGCAGTGCCTCAGCAATGTCCGCACCGCTTTCAAGCGCGGTGAGAAAGCCCGCTACCATTGAGTCGCCCGCGCCGACCGTGCCACGCACGTTGCCGCGGTACGCTTCACGGCGGTAGACCGCCCCATCCTCGGCGAGCAACAACGCTCCGTCCCCGCCAAGAGAAACGAGCACGTTACGCGCGCCCTTTTCTTGCAATTCATGTGCGGCGGTAAGCACATTCGCCTCATCGGGCAACACTCGCCCAACCAACGCCGCTAACTCGTCACGGTTCGGTTTGATCAGGTACGGACGGTACGGCAACGCCTTTAACAGCGCATCCCCCGTCGTATCCACCACCGTGCGGATAGATTTACTCGTCACACAGGATAACAACCGCGTATAAACGTCGGCTTTACACCCCTGCGGCAGACTACCGCACAGACACAGTGTGTCACCGTCGGCAAGTGCCGACACCTGCGCTTCCAATCGTGTAATCGCCGCCTCATCCACCTGCGGACCGCGGGCGTTAATTTCGGTCTCCGTATCCGCGGCGATCTTGACATTGATGCGGGTCTCTCCCGCCGCGAGACGGATGAAATCCGTATCCACGCCCAATCGGTGAAGCCCCGTTTCCAACATCTCACCCACCGCACCCGCAATAAAGCCCAGCGCGCGGTTTTGTACCCCGAGCACGGTGAGCACGCAGGACACATTGACCCCCTTGCCGCCGAAGGACAAGGCGGTATCCGTCGGGCGGTTGAGTTCACCCGTTGAAAGTTCTTTCATCCACAGAGTATAGTCCACTGCGGGGTTGAGCGTGACGGTATAGATCATATATTCTCCTCCACACCACAGATGGTGCCGCCGCCGAGCACCTCATCACCGCTGTAAAGGACAACGGCTTGCCCTTCGGTAACAGCGCGTTGCGGCTCGTCAAACACGATCTCCACCCGTCCGTCATCACACACGGTAACAGTAGCGGGTGCTTCCTTCGCCGAATAGCGGGTACGCGCCGCACAGCGCACGGGATCGGCGGGCGTTTCGCCCGAGATCCAATTAAACCCATCCGCCCACAGACGACGAGTGTATAACGCCGACTCAGGTGCGAGCACAACCGTGTTGTTTTCCATATCTTTACGACAAACGTACAATGGCGCAGGCAAAGCAAGTCCTAAGCCTTTACGCTGACCGATGGTGTAGCCGATAATGCCCTTATGCTGACCTAACACGTTACCGTCCCGATCAACGAAATCGCCCACGGGATAATCCCGTCCCGTGCGACGGCGGATGAACTCCGCGTACTTACCGTCGGGAACAAAACAAATATCCTGGCTGTCCTTCTTGTGCGCGTTGACAAAACCGTACCGCTCAGCCACCGCGCGTACCGCGTCCTTGCTCTCGGCTTCGCCGAGCGGGAAACGGGTGTGCACAAGCTGCTCCTGTGTGAGGAAGTACAGCACATACGTCTGATCTTTGGCGAGGTTTTTCGCCTTTTTCAGTGTCCATTTTCCCCGATTGTCGTCATACACCACACGCGCATAATGCCCCGTGGCGATGACGTCACAGCCGAGCGTTTTTGCCGCATCGTACAGCTGTGCAAACTTCATATAGCGGTTGCAGCCGATGCAGGGGTTGGGGGTGCGCCCCTGCTCATACGCCGCCACAAAGCGATTGATCACCTGTGCAGAAAAATCGCCGCTGTAGTTAAACACGTGATGATTAAAACCGAGGCTCTGTGCCACGCGGCGGGCATCCTCAACCTCGGGCGCGGAGCTGCAGTTGCCGCCGCAGTCCTTGTCGAATAGCTGCATCGTCGCGCCGACGCAGGCATATCCCGCCTCGACCATCCACGCCGCCGCCACCGACGAATCCACACCGCCGCTCATCGCGACGAGGGCTTTTTCACGCATATCTCCGCACTCCTTTCCAATCGTCTGTTAATCTTAGTGATGAATAATATCCGCCGTCTTCGCCCGCGTGACGCGCACAAGATCGCCGGGCGCAAGCAAAATCTGCGCACCGATACGCCCGCCGCTGATGATAACCGTGTCAAAATCCATAACGCTGTCGTGAATTACCGTCGGGAAAGCTTTTTTCATCCCGATGGGGGTACAGCCGCCGCGGATGTAGCCCGTGAGGGCGAACAATTCCTTGACGTGGATAAGTTCCACCGCTTTCTCCCCCACCGCGCGGGCGGCGGCTTTGAGATCCAGCTCCTGCGCGATCGGCACAACGAACACGTAGTGTCCGCCGCTTTTTCCTACCGCAACGAGAGTTTTGTAAGAGCTTTCATACGGTTGCCCGAGCTGATCGGCAACCGTCACGCCGTCGATAAACTCGTCGCATGCATAGGTGTTGACGGTATACGCGATCTTATTCTTATCCAAGATGCGCATAGCATTCGTCTTTTGTTCTTTAGCCATCTTGCGCCGCCTCCAATGCTTCGCGCAGAGTATCCAGCACGTCCTTGCCGCCCGTGCGATCGATCTTCACCGCATAGTAGGGCTTGCCCGCGGCACTGATCATCACGCGCCCTTTGAGCGCGGTGTTCATCCGCGAACCGATCTCCATATCGAGGCGATCGGCGTACAGCAACAACGAACCTTGCTGTTCCTTAATCTCGCGGATACCCATTGCCGCCGCCATATTGCGTAACAATGCGACGTCGATAAGCCCCTGCACCGCCGTCGGCGGCTCGCCGAAGCGGTCGATCAGCTCGTCGAACACGTCCATCGAATCCTCCACCGTGCGGATATCCGCAATACGGCGATAGATCTCCAGGCGTTGAGCGTTACTGCCGATATAGTCCTCGGGAATGTGCGCGGAAATGGGCAGATCCACCGTACACTCCACGTGCGGCGTTTTGCCGCTGCCTTTTTCCTCTTCTACTGCCTCGGCGAGCAGTTTGAGGTACATATCGTAGCCGACGGCTTCCATATGCCCATGCTGTTGTGCACCGAGCAGGTTGCCCGCGCCGCGGGTCTCCATATCCCGCATCGCGATCTTGAAGCCCGCACCGAATTCGGTAAATTCCCGCATCGCTTCGAGGCGTTTCCCCGCCACGTCGGACAGCACCTTGCCGCGGGTGAAGGTGAGATACGCATACGCACGGCGGGAAGAACGCCCGACACGCCCGCGCAGCTGATGCAGCTGCGTCAGACCATAGCGGTCGGCGTTTTCGATGATGAGGGTGTTGACATTCGGGATATCAACACCCGTTTCGATAATGGTGGTACACACGAGAATATCCACCTCGTGCTCCAACACCTGCCGCCACACTTCGGAGAGTTCTTCTTCGTTCATCCGTCCGTGTGCAACGGTGATGCGCGCCTCAGGGATGCGGCTCTGGATCGCGGCGGCGACCGTTTCGATGTTCTCGATGCGGTTATGCAAATAATACACCTGCCCGTCGCGGCGCAATTCGTTGGGGATGGCATCGGTGATGATGCCGTTATCGTGTTCGAGCACGTAGGTCTGCACGGGACGACGATCCTGCGGGGCTTCTTCGATAACAGACATATCGCGGATACCGCTCATCGCCATATTGAGCGTACGCGGGATCGGTGTGGCAGACAACGTCAGCACGTCCACGTTGGGGGTGAGCTCTTTAATACGCTCTTTCTGCGTAACACCGAAGCGTTGCTCTTCGTCGACGATAAACAATCCCAAATCCTTAAACGCCACGTCCGCCGACAGCAGACGGTGGGTACCAATGACAATATCCACCTCGCCCGACCGCACGCGACGGATGACGTCCGCCTGCTGCTTTGGGGTGCGGAAACGCGACAACA
>JAZOCG010000173.1:0-2734 GCA_045596345.1 Acutalibacteraceae bacterium | reverse complement strand
CGGGCAGTTCTAGACTGTCCGTCGGTCTTTTGTTGCGTTTTATTCGTTTTTACCAAACTCCGATAACTCCAGGTCGGGGTTATGCTCGGTTGCCCAGGTGATATTCCAGCTGTTGGTGAACAGCAGAAGCTTGCGCTCATGCAGATCTTGAATACGGCGTGTATTCGAGGTGAGGTTGAGGGCTTTGACGTTGATGTCCTCATTCTCAATCCAACGGATGTACTGATACGGCAGGTTCTGCATACGGATATCAACGTTATACTCGTTCTTGAGGCGGTAGGTCAGCACCTCGAATTGCAGAACGCCGACCACGCCGACAATGACCTCTTCCATACCGCCGCCGAGTTCTTGGAAGATCTGAATAGCACCCTCTTGGGCGATCTGGGTGATGCCCTTGACGAACTGCTTGCGTTTCATCGTGTCCACCTGCGATACCAGCGCAAAATGCTCGGGCGCAAAGGTGGGAATACCCTCGAAGCGGAACTTATCGTTCCCTGAGCATATCGTGTCGCCGATAGAGAAGATGCCGGGGTCAAACACGCCGATAATATCCCCCGCGTACGCCTCGTCGACGATCTCGCGGGATTCTGCCATCAGCTGTTGCGGCTGGCTCAGCCGCATCTTCTTGTCGCCCTGCACGTGATAGACTTCCATTCCCTTCTCGAACTTGCCCGAGCAGATGCGCATAAACGCGACACGGTCGCGATGCGCCTTGTTCATATTCGCCTGAATCTTGAACACAAAGGACGAGAAATTCTTGCCGAAGGGGTCGATCTCACCGCAGTCTGCTTTACGCGCGAGCGGCGCGGTGGTCATCTTGAGGAATTCTTCCAAGAAGGGCTCTACGCCGAAGTTGGTCAGTGCCGAGCCAAAGAACACAGGGGTCAGTTCGCCCGCGCGCACCGCGTCCATATCGAACTCAAATCCCGCGCCGTCGAGCAGTTCGACGTCGTCGTTTAAGGTTTCGTAGAGATTATCCCCGAGCAGACCGCGCAAGCTCTCATCCTGCAGATCGACGGCAGTCGCCTGCACCTCGTGCTGGGCGTTGGACTGCTCGTCGTTAGCGGTGAAGGCGATGATGCGGCTGCCGCCGCGGTCGTACACACCCTTAAACTCCTTACCTGAGCCGATCGGCCAGTTCATCGGATAGGTGCGAATGCCGAGCACGCTCTCAATCTCTTCCATCAGGTCAAAAGGATTGCGCGCCTCACGGTCCATCTTGTTGATGAAGGTGAAGATCGGGATATGGCGCAACAGACAAACCTTGAACAGCTTGATGGTCTGCCGCTCGACACCCTTTGATGCGTCGATGACCATCACCGCCGAGTCCGCCGCCATCAGCGTACGGTAAGTATCCTCGGAGAAGTCCTGGTGACCGGGGGTATCCAGAATATTGATACAGAAATTCTTGTAGTTGAACTGCATCACCGACGACGTGACCGAAATACCACGTTGTTTTTCGATCTCCATCCAGTCGGAAACCGCATGCTTATTATTCTTTTTCCCCTTGACCATACCCGCCTGCTGAATGGCACCGCCGTACAGCAGGAACTTCTCCGTCAGCGTGGTCTTACCCGCGTCGGGGTGGGAGATGATCGCAAAGGTGCGCCGCCGCAAAATCTCCTCCTGCAACGTGCCGCCGGTGGTCACCACCGTATCTTTCAAAACCGTTGTATCCAAGGTATACCCTCCACAGCAGAAAATAGCGGCGGTAATGCAAACGCCTACCGCCGCACAATATCCTTATTTTACCGCATTTCTTTCAAATAATCAACTGTTGATTTCACAATATTCCGACATTTTACGAACCGGACTCCAAAAGCAACGCATGGCAGATGCCGGGGATGCTCTCGCCCTGTTGGGAGGAGGTCGGGGACATCAGTGCCCCCGTCGGGCAAAAGAGCAGGCGGTGGATCTCGCCTCGCTGAAGCATCGGCAACCAATGCGCGCACAGCACCGACGCAGAACACCCGCACCCCGAGCCGCCCGCATGCACATCCTGCGTGTCACGGTCAAACAGCAACAGCCCGCAGTCGGTGTAGTTGTCGCCCATCGGGTAACCCTTTTGCTCCATCAGTTCGCGGCAAAGGCGTGCGCCAACCAAGCCGAGATCGCCCGTAACAATGACATCGTAGTCATCAGGGCTGGTGTCGGTATCGGCGAAGAAATGCACGAGCGTATCCGCCGCGGCGGGTGCCATCGCACTGCCCATATTGTTCATATCCGTCACGCCCATATCCTGCACACGACCGATGCACACCTCGCTGACGCGCACACCGCGCGCGGCGCGCCCAACCACCACCGCACCCGAAGCGGTCGCAGTCCATTGGCTCGTCGGCGGACGCTGACCGCCGTATTCCAGCGGATAGCGAAACTGCCGCTCGGCGGTGCAGAAATGCGACGAAGTTACCGCGCCGCAAAGATCCGCCGCGCCGCTGTCCACGAAGATCGCCGCCATCGCCAGCGTCTGCCCCATCGTCGAGCACGCACCGAACTGCCCGATAAGCGGCACGTTCATCTCCCGCAAGCCGAATGTTGAGGCGATATTTTGATTAAGCAGATCTCCCGCAAACAAATACTGCAACTGGCTCGGGGATAACCCCGCTTTATCCAGCGCACGGGTGAGTGCCTCTTTTTGCAGGGCACTCTCCGCCTTTTCCCACGTCTTTTCTCCGAGATGCGTATCCTCGAAAATTGCGTCAAACTGCTTGCCGAGCGGTCCTTGCCCCTCTTT
>JAZOCG010000172.1:0-10016 GCA_045596345.1 Acutalibacteraceae bacterium | reverse complement strand
TGGTGCCTTATGGCAAGATCATCGACACGGATGAGAACTGCCCGACCTTGACCTTCAACAATATCAACCGCCACCAGAGTCGTATCGTGCATACCCGCATCGCGTCGACGAAATCCCCGTGGCTGAGCCTGATGAATGTCGGCGATGTGGTCAACGTGCCGATCTCCCACGGTGAAGGTAAGTTCCTCGCCTCGCCTGAGCTGGCACTGAAACTTGCCGAGAACGGGCAGATTGCTACCCAATACGTCGATCTGGACGGTAACGCAACCGCGGACATTAAGTTTAATCCCAACGGCTCGCTGTTCGCCATTGAGGGTATCACCTCGCCTGACGGTCGTGTGTTCGGTAAGATGGGTCACAGCGAGCGTATCGCTGATGGACTGTATAAGAATGTTCCTGGCAACTATGATATCCGTATGTTTGAAGCGGCGGTCCGCTATTTCAAATAAGGAGACGATAGATTATGGCGTATTTATCCGATATTGAGATTGCTCAGAATTGTCAGATGCAACCCATCACCGAGATCGCCAAGGCGGCGCACGTGGATGAAAAATACATTGAGCAGTACGGCAAGTATAAAGCAAAGATCGACCCCGCTCTGCTTAAAGAGACCGATCGTCCCGACGGTAAGCTCGTATTGGTGACGGCAATCACCCCGACCCCCGCGGGCGAGGGCAAGACCACGACCACCATCGGTCTGGCAGACGGTCTGCGCCGCATCGGCAAGGACGTAACGGTGGCTCTGCGTGAGCCGTCGCTCGGTCCGGTGTTCGGCGTTAAGGGCGGTGCCGCCGGCGGCGGCTATGCACAGGTCGTGCCGATGGAGGATATCAACCTGCATTTCACGGGTGACTTCCACGCCATCGGTGCGGCGAACAACCTGCTCGCGGCGATGCTGGATAACCATATCCAGCAGGGCAACGCCCTCGGCATCGACGTGCGTAAGATCACCTGGAAACGTTGCGTCGATATGAACGACCGTCAACTGCGTTTCATCGTGGACGGTATGGGCGGCAAGGCAAACGGCGTGCCGCGCGAGGACGGTTTTGATATCACCGTGGCGAGCGAGATTATGGCGGTGTTCTGCCTGTCCAACTCCATCACGGATCTTAAGGAACGTCTGTCCCGCATCATCGTCGGCTACACGTATGACGACAAGCCCGTCACCGCGGGTGATCTGAAGGCAGTCGGTGCAATGACCGCTCTGCTTAAGGATGCGCTCAAGCCGAACTTGGTGCAGACCCTCGAGGGGACGCCCGCGTTTGTGCACGGCGGTCCTTTCGCGAACATCGCGCACGGGTGTAACTCGGTTATGGCGACCAAGCTCGCGCTCAAGATGGGCGACTACGCCATCACCGAGGCGGGCTTCGGCGCAGATCTCGGCGCGGAGAAATTCCTCGACATTAAGTGCCGTATGGCGGGGCTGACCCCCGACGCGGTGGTAGTTGTCGCGACCGTGCGTGCGCTCAAGATGCACGGTGGACTGGCGAAGACCGAACTTGGCAATGAGGATCTCGGCGCACTTGAGCGTGGTATCCCGAACCTGCTGCGCCACGTGGCGAACATCAAGAATGTGTATAAACTGCCTTGCGTGGTGGCGGTCAACCGTTTCCCGACCGACACGGATAATGAAATTGATTTCATCATCGCGAAGTGTCAGGAGCTCGGCGTCAACACCGTGCTGTCCACTGTGTGGGCGGACGGCGGCAAGGGCGGCGAGGCACTCGCCCGCGAAGTGGTGCGCCTGTGCGAAGAGGAGCAGGGCGAGTTCACCTTCTCTTATGAACTCGACGGCTCGATTGAGGATAAGATCGAGGCGATCGTCAAGAAGGTGTACGGTGGCGACGGCATCGCCATCCTGCCCGCGGCGAAGAAGCAGATCGCTCAGCTGACCGCGCTCGGCTTCGATAAGTGCCCCGTGTGTGTCGCGAAGACGCAGTACAGCTTCTCCGATGACCCGACCAAACTCGGTGCCCCCGAACACTTCACCGTTACGGTGAAGAATGTGAAGGTGTCTGCGGGTGCAGGCTTTATCGTCGTGCTGACAGGTGACATTCTTACGATGCCCGGTCTGCCGAAAGCCCCCGCAGCCGAGCGCATCGACGTCGATGAGGACGGCAAGATCACCGGCTTGTTCTGATAAAAGCAAAAAATCACCCCGCTGTCGTATAGGCAGCGGGGTGATTGTCATATAGTCGATTAGATGGAGATTTCATTCGCTATATTGTACATATCCATATCAAACGGCTTCTTCATTTCCAGAGCCTCGGTGATGTCGTAATCCATCAGTTTGTTGTTTTGGATCGCCACGACACGGTTGCTTTTCCCCTCTTCGAGCAGGTGCACTGCATAGTTTGCCATACGGCTGGCGAGGTTGCGGTCGCGGGCGGAGGGGGAACCGCCACGCTGGACGTGACCGAGGACGGTCGCGCGGCTCTCAACGCCGGTTGCTTCTTCAATCTTTTTGGCGAGTTCGCGGACGTTGCCGACACCTTCGGCGACAACAACGATGAAGTGATGCTTGCCTGTCGCGGCGGTGCTCTTCATCTTATCCACGATATCCTTTTGGAAATCGTAGTCAACCTCGGGGACGAGAATGGCGGTAGCACCGACGGCGATACCGGTCGCGAGCGCAAGCCAACCCGCATGACGCCCCATCACCTCAACGACACTGCAACGGTCGTGGGATTGCGAGGTGTCGCGCAGTTTATCCACCATATCGATAACGGTGTTGGCGGCGGTATCATAGCCAATGGTTTCGCCACAGCAGGAAATATCATTGTCGATGGTAGCGGGAATAGCGACACAAGGAACACCGCGTGCGGTCAAGTCGCGTGCGCCACGGAAGGAGCCGTCGCCGCCGATGACGACCACGCCCTCAATACCGCGCTGACGGCAGGTGTTGACGGCTTTTTGCATACCCTCTTCGGTGCGGAATTCGGGGCTGCGGGCGGTGAATAGCACGGTGCCGCCGCGATGGATGGTATCGGACACGGTACGAAGTTCCATCGGGATAAGCTCATTGTTGATCAGACCGTTATAACCGCGCACAACGCCGTATACTTCCATATTCTCGTGCATAGCGGTACGCACCACCGCACGCACGGCAGCGTTCATACCGGGGGCGTCGCCGCCACTGGTCAATACAGCAATTTTCTTCATAAGAAAACCTCCTTAACACGAGAGCATACATGTCAAATCATCCATTTTCGACTATTATTTTATCCCGTATTTGTTGTTGTGACAATGGATTTTTCTTCTAATGAGATGGAAATTTGTTGCAAAGTAGCGTTGACATCGTTTCTTTTGTTCTTAAAATGAAAAAAATTGTATAAATTGTAACAAAACTCTGTACAAATAAAGAAAATTTTGGTATAATGTTTGTAATGGAGAGGCAAGACCCCTCAACTATCCTGAAGGAGGCAATTTATGAAAAACGGCACCATTATCACGATCGGCAGACAATGCGGCAGCGGTGGTCGCGAGATCGGTAAAAAATTGGCAGAAAAGTTGGGAATTCCGTTTTACGATAAAGAATTGTTGCGTATGGCGGCGGAAAGCAGCGGTATTGCACCGGAGAATTTTGATGCATACGACGAAGTGCCGACCAACAGTTTGTTGTATTATCTGTCGGTAGGCAATTACGGAATGGATAGTATGCAGTATGAACCCCCGATCCATCAGAAAGTGTTTCTCGCGCAGTTTGATGCGATCCAGAAACTTGCTGACAAGGGGGAGAGTTGCATCATTCTCGGTCGCTGCGCGGACTATGCGTTGTCCAAACGCGATCAGGTCGTCAAGATTTTCCTGCGCGCCGATCCCTCTGCCCGCGCGAAACGCCTGATGGCGGAGCACGACCTGAACGAAAAGAAAGCGGCGGATCTGATGGTCAAGACGGATAAACGCCGTGCGAATTACCACAATTTCTACGCCAATACGCGTTGGGGCAATGCCGATACATATGATCTGAGCATCAACAGCCTCAAGACGGGTATCGACAACACCGTGGAGCTTATTGCCGCGTACGCGAACCTGCGTTTCCCTGATGAATAAGTGATCTAACGGCGCGCTCGCCGGCACGAGCGCGCCGTTTTCGCGCAAATTATGCTTGACAATTTGTATATATTAGAGTATTCTTAATAAGGTTAAAGACATTGATGGAGACAGTAGCACACGATAGACTCTCCTCAGCGAGTCGGGGACGGTGTAAGCCCGACGATGAGTATCGTGCGTGAATATCCCTCCGGAGTTGCCGGCTGAACGGATCTCTCAGTAAGCGCGGACGGTCCTCCTCCGTTATAAGGAGAGCATATGATGGTATGCGAATAATGGGTGGTATAGCGAAGTGTGACCTTCGTCCTGTTTTTCGGGGCGGGGGATTTTTTCTTTTTAGGAGGACTGGAGATGTACAAAAAAGTACCGACCAATATGGATTTTGTTCAGCGCGAGCGTGAGGTGCTGCAATTCTGGACGGACAATGACGTGTTCCGTAAGAGTATGGAGGAGCGCGAGGGCTGTCCGAGCTACACCTTCTACGACGGTCCGCCCACGGCTAACGGTAAGCCGCATATCGGGCACGTGCTCACCCGCGTGATAAAGGATATGATCCCGCGCTACCGCACGATGAAGGGCGCGATGGTGCCGCGTAAGGCGGGCTGGGATACCCACGGTCTGCCGGTCGAGCTGGAGGTCGAGAAGTTGCTCGGTCTGGACGGTAAGGAGCAGATCGAGGAATACGGTCTCGAGCCCTTCATCCAGAAATGTAAGGAAAGCGTCTGGAAATACAAGGGGATGTGGGAGGAGTTCTCCGGCATCGTCGGTTTCTGGGCGGATATGGACGATCCCTATGTGACCTATCACAACAACTTCATCGAGTCGGAGTGGTGGGCACTCAAGCAGATCTGGGATAAGGGTCTGCTGTATAAGGGCTTTAAGATCGTGCCCTATTGCCCGCGTTGCGGTACGCCGCTGTCCAGTCACGAGGTGGCTCAGGGCTATAAAGCGGTCAAAGAGCGCAGTGCGATTGTGCGCTTTAAGGTCGTGGGCGAGGATGCGTGGTTCCTCGCGTGGACGACTACTCCGTGGACATTGCCGTCCAACGTGGCGTTGTGTGTCAATCCCCGCCAGACCTACTGCAAGGTAAAAGCCGCCGACGGTCACGTATACTATATGGCCGAGGCACTGCTCGACCGCGTGCTCGGCAATCTTGGCGACGAGAACACTCCCGCCTATGAGGTGCTGGAGACCTATGTTGGTCGCGACCTTGAGCATAAGGCGTACGAGCCGCTGTTTGATTGCGCGAAGAAGATCGCCGATAAGCAGAAGAAACAAGGATTCTTCGTCACCTGTGACGACTACGTCACAATGACCGACGGTACGGGTATCGTGCATATCGCTCCCGCTTTCGGTGAGGATGACGCGCAGGTCGGGCGCAAGTACGATCTGCCCTTTGTTCAGTTGGTTGACGGCGCGGGTAATATGACCGAGGACACGCCCTTTGCGGGTCTGTTCGTTAAGGACGCCGACCCGAAAGTGCTGGTCGATCTCGACAGCCGCGGACAACTGTTTGACGCGCCGAAGTTTGAGCACGACTACCCATTCTGCTGGCGTTGTGACACCCCTTTGATCTACTACGCGCGTGAGTCGTGGTTTATCAAGATGACCGCGGTGAAGGATGACCTTATCCGCAACAACAATACCGTCAACTGGATCCCCGAGAGCATCGGCAAGGGTCGCTTCGGTGACTGGCTGGAGAATGTGCAGGATTGGGGTATCAGCCGTAACCGTTATTGGGGAACCCCGCTCAACATCTGGGAGTGCTCCTGTGGGCATATGCACTCCATCGGCAGTATTGAAGAGCTGAAAGCCATGTCGGATAACTGTCCCGATGACATCGAACTGCACCGCCCCTTCATCGACGCGGTGACCCTGCGTTGCCCTGAGTGCGGCGGCGAGATGAAGCGTGTTCCCGAGGTCATCGACTGCTGGTTTGACTCGGGTGCGATGCCCTTTGCTCAGCACCACTATCCGTTTGAAAATCAAGACCTGTTTAAACAGCAGTTCCCTGCAGACTTCATCTCCGAGGCGGTCGACCAGACCCGTGGCTGGTTCTATTCGCTGATGGCGATCTCCACCCTCATCTTCAACGAGGCACCGTTTAAGAACGTTATCGTGCTCGGTCACGTGCAGGACGAGAACGGACAGAAGATGAGTAAGTCCAAGGGTAACGCCGTCGATCCGATGGAAGCGTTGCAGACCTATGGCGCGGATGCGATCCGTTGGTATTTCTATACCAACTCCGCTCCCTGGTTGCCCAACCGTTTCCACGGCAAGGCGGTGCAGGAGTGCCAGCGCAAGTTTATGGGCACGCTGTGGAACACCTACGCGTTCTTCGTGCTGTATGCGAACATCGACAATTTCGATGCGACCAAATACACCCTTGAATACGATAAGCTATCGGTGATGGATAAGTGGCTGCTGTCGCGGCTCAATTCCACCGTCAAGGCGGTGGACGACCATCTTGCGAACTACCGTATTCCTGAGACCGCCCGTGTGCTGGAGGAGTTTGTGGACGACCTGAGTAACTGGTACGTCCGCCGCTCGCGTGAGCGTTTCTGGGGCAAGGATATGCCGCAGGATAAGATCAATGCTTATATGACCCTGCACACCGCATTGGTCACGGTTGCTAAGGCCGCCGCGCCGATGGTGCCGTTTATGACCGAGGATATTTACCGTAACCTCGTGTGCACTAACGACCCGACCGCACCCGTCAGTGTGCATCTGTGCGACTTCCCCGCGGTGGACGAGTCGATGATCGACCCCGATATGGAAGCGAAGATGAAGACGGTTGTAGATATTGTGGTGCTCGGTCGTTCTGCGCGTAACGGTGCTAACTGCAAGAACCGTCAGCCGCTCGGTAAGATGTATGTGCAGGCGGCGCAGACGCTCGACAGTTTCTATACCGATATCATCGCGGACGAACTCAACGTTAAGAGCGTGGAGTTTACCGAGGATACCTCGGCGTTTATGAGCTACACCTTTAAGCCGCAGCTCAAGACCGTCGGTCCGAAATACGGTAAGCAGCTCGGCGAGATTCGTCAGGCACTGACCGATCTCGACGGCAACGCTGCGAAGGCGGAACTGGACGATAAGGGCGTGCTGACGCTGGATCTGCCCGGCGGTGAGGTAAGCCTCGCGGTGGAAGATCTGCTTATTGACACCGCTCAGACCGAAGGGTATTTCGCTGTTGCAGATAAGGGCGTAACGGTAGCGTTGGATACTAACCTCACTCCCGAACTGATTGAGGAAGGCTTCGTGCGCGAGATCGTCAGCAAGATCCAGACGATGCGTAAAGAGGCGGGCTTTGAGGTGATGGATCGCATCACAGTGTATGCCGACGGCAACGATAAGGTGCAGGCGATACTCGAGAAGAACGCCGACAGCGTGCTCGGTGATGTGATGGCGACCGCCCTCAAATGCGGTGAGACCGCCGGCTTCGTCAAGGAGTGGAACATCAACGGCGAAACCGTCACTCTCGGTGTTGAAAAGAACGCCTGACAAAATTTTGCTCTTGCACATTGATGCAAGAACGGATATACTAAATATAAGTGAAACAGAAAGGTGGTCATAGCAATGATCGTGACAAAACAGAGCCTTATCGGCGATATTTTGGATGCTGACCGCAGCACCGCACCCTATTTCCTCGAGATGGGGATGCATTGTCTCGGCTGTCCTTCTGCCCGCGGCGAGTCCATCGAGCAGGCGTGTGCCGTGCACGGCGTGGACGTTAACGTGCTGGTCGAGAAGCTGAATAAGCATTTCGGTAACTAATGGTTTTTGATATATCCACCGACATTCAGTCGGTGGATATATTACTAAAGAGGAGTATTATGGTAAGTTTGGATAAACGGCTGTCGATGGTCGCGTCGATGGTACGCCGCGGCAGTCGCGTGGCGGATATCGGTACGGATCATGCGTATTTGCCCGTGTATTTGGTGCAGGCGGGAGTTTGCCCGCGAGGTATTGCCGCGGATATTCGCTCGGGTCCGCTGGAAGCGGCGCGGCGCACCGTGACCGAAGCGGGGCTGACAGACAACATTGTCCTGCGGCTCGGCGACGGACTTGCCCCCGTGTCGCCGGATGATGCGGACGACATTGTGATTGCCGGAATGGGCGGTGAAACCATCGTCGAGATCCTGTCTGCCGCCGACTGGGTGAAGAACACCCGCCTGCGATTGGTTTTACAACCGATGACCCGCGCGGAGGAACTGCGTCGTTGGTTGCTCACTAACGGGTTTACTATTACCGAGGAGCGGCTGGTGCGGGATGGGCATCGGTTGTATCCCGTACTGGCGGCGACGTATACTGCCGCACCGTCTGAGACAGACGAGTTTGCTTTTTACGCGGGTTTCTTTTCGACGGAAGAGGGAAAACCCTACCGCGAGATGATGGCGGAGCATCTGACCCGTCGCGCCGCAGGATTACATCACGCGGGTGACGAGGTCGGCGCGGCGAATGTTATCTCTATCGCTGAACGACTGCGGGCTATCACACAGGAGTGATGCCGGTGAAAGGGGTCGGCGATTGCGAGCAGTGACCGTCACGCGGGCGGTTGCGTCATCAGTGAAAAAAGTACGCGTAAAGGTAACTGCCTTTACGCGTACTTTTTTAGTATTTTTGGGGGCGTAGTTTGTCTTTGACCGCGTCGGGGATGTGCGGCAACGTGACACCGTTCACTCCCGCGCCAAAAGGACCGATGAGCGGGAACACATTGTCCGTGTCGGTGGTGTCTTGTACCTCGTAGGTACCGTATTTGTTGATCAGGTCGCACACATCGACGGGTTCACCGTGCACCGCCTCGTCGGGTTTCATCGAGCGGGGGAATTCATTGTGTTCGTGTTCATTCATTGCTGTCACCTCAAGGGTATTGTGTGCACAGGCACAAAAAATATACGGCATATCCACTGAGGGATATGCCGTACAGGTCATTTGTTGGTCATTCGGTAGGACAGGGTCATCAGACTGTCGCCCATATGTACGTTCTCAACGATCGCTTCGGGATGATCGTGGCAGATGTCATAGTGCGAGAAGTTCCAGAATCCGTGAATACCGCACGCAAGCAGACGCTCGACGATCGCTGGGGCAGCTTCCTTCGGTATACACAGGATCGCCATCGTCGGTTGAAGTTCAGAACAGATCGCTTCGAGCGCATCTGTGGGATGAATGGTATGTCCGCTCAAACTTTGTCCGATGAGCGTGGGTGCGTCATCGAAAACACCGACGAGTTGAAAACCGCGTGCTTCGAAATTCATATGATTGGCAACGGCCTTACCGAGGTTGCCTGCGCCGAGCAGTATGGTTTTGCAGGGCTCGCCGATACCGAGAATGCGACCGATCTCGTCATATAACTGGTCGACGGCATAGCCGTAGCCCTGCTGACCGAAATCGCCAAAGCAGTTGAGATCCTGACGGATCTGAGAGGCGGTCAGCCCCATACGCTTGGAAAGCTCGCCGGAGGAGATACGGTTGATGCCGTTGATTTTTAAATCGTAGAGAAAACGGTAATACCGCGGAAGCCGTCGGATGACGGGCATAGAAATATTTTCGCTCTTAGCCATAGTAAGTACCTCATCATTCTTTCTTCATTATTATGATGGATTAGGGGAAATTTGTCAAGTGGTGTATGGTATGGTTTTTTGCAGAAAAATCCGCAAAAAACCATTGACATCCGCATTGCCAAGTGCTATAATAGCAACGTTGATTTGCGAGGATGCTGGAATAGGCAGACAGGCACGTTTGAGGTGCGTGTGTCGAACGACGTGTGGGTTCAAGTCCCATTCCTCGCACCAAAACAGAAAGACCACCCCATCGGGGTGGTCTTTCTGTTTTGGTACAAGAATGCTTTGAGGTTCTTGTTCCACCATATTTTTTCATAGAAAAAATATCATCGTTTTCAGCCGAAGAAGTATCTTGCCAAAGCGCAGAAAACAGCCTCGGTGAAAACGGGGGTTCCAAGT
>JAZOCG010000171.1:0-7917 GCA_045596345.1 Acutalibacteraceae bacterium | reverse complement strand
AGCAGGCGACACCCCGATTGCCGCTCCTGACGTGCCCGAACTCCCCTTTGCGGAACTGTTGCAGATGGAAAAGGACGCGACGGGACTGTACCTGACAGGGCATCCGCTCACACCGTATAAGGAGCATTATAAAGCTCTGCGTGCCAACCGTCTTGACCGCGTCTTATCTGCCATCGAAGAGGGCAGCGACACCTACGCCGACGGCACGACCCTGCGCCTGCTGTGTCTGGTAAGCTCTGTGCGTACCCAGATGACCAAATCGGGGGCGCGTATGGCGTATCTGCAACTCGAAGACCTCTACGGCTCCATTGAGATGGTTGCCTTCCCCAAGCAATTCGCCCAATATGAGGAGCTCATCCAAGCGGGACAGGTTTTGCTTGTACAGGGGCGGTTGGATATTCAAGAGGAAAAAGAGCCAAAACTACTCGGTGAACGCATCGAACTTGTACCGAAAGATGTATTGACTCCCCCACAAAACAACAATGTAAACGCTTACAGCGAGCGAGAGTTTCCCACAAAGGTGGATAAAGTGGCGAAAACAGTACGTTCCGCCCGTGCAGGCGTGTATCTACGATTACCGACCGACAACGGCGAATTGTACGAACTGACCGCGCAAATGTTGATGCGAAGCGCAGGGGATCTCCCCGTATACATCCGCTTCGCGGACAGCGGCAAGCTGATGCGCGCGCCGCAAAGCTGGTGGGTCACACCATCAGCAGCTCTGCTCGACGATCTGCGCCGACTGCTCGGTGCGGACAATGTGGCAACAATGGAATAAAGGAAGGCGCATAGTATGGAACTGAAAAACAGCACGATTTTATTCTTAGGCGACAGCATCACCGAGGGAGCCGGTGTCAGCGAGGTGTCTAAGCGTTTTACCAACCTCATCGCCGAGCGGACGGGTGCTGACTGCATTAACTACGGCGTCAGTGGCTCACGGTATGCCAGACAGCATAATTTTAACCCCGATAACCGTGCGGATAGAGATTTCTGCATGCGTGCAGAGGAAATGCAGCGCGAAGCGGACTGCATCGTGGTATTCGGCGGCACAAACGACTATGACCACGGCGATGCGCCGATCGGCAGCTTCTCCGACCGCACACCGATGACCTTCTACGGCGCGTTACATACGCTGTATACCTATCTGACGGAGAACTATCTCGGTGTGCCCGTCGTGGTGATCACCCCGCTTCACCGCTCCAATGAGGATAACGGCTGTGTCACCCGCCCGTATGACTATAAGCCGCTGAAGGACTACGTCAACGCCATCCGCGAGGTGGCGGAGTATTACTCCTTCCCTGTGCTCGATTTTTACGCGACGTCGGGGATGCAGCCCCAGATCGCGGCGAGCAAAGAAGCGTTTATGCCCGACGGTCTGCACCCCAATGACGCAGGACACGAAATCCTCGCCAACAAGATCATACAATTTATAAAAACGCTGTAAAGCCTTAACCGACGAGCCGATACGAAAAAGTATCGGCTCGTTGTTTACTTATAAAACATTTTGTGGTATACTATAAGGGTATAATTATGTGTTGTGAGGTGAGCCGATGGACAAGTTCATTTTACATTCCAAATACCAGCCGACGGGTGATCAGCCGCAGGCGATCGAGCAGCTCGTCGCGGGCATCAACCGCGGTGACCGCGAGCAGACCCTGCTCGGTGTCACCGGTTCGGGTAAAACCTTTACCATGGCGAATATTATTGAAAAAGTGAACAAACCCACACTCGTTCTCGCTCACAATAAAACCCTCGCGGCACAGCTTTGTACTGAGTTTAAGGAATTCTTCCCCGAAAATGCGGTGGAATATTTCGTATCCTACTACGACTATTATCAACCCGAGGCGTATATTCCCTCCACCGACACCTACATCGAAAAGGACTCCGCCATCAACGACGAGATCGACCGCCTGCGCCATTCCGCGACGGCGGCACTGTCCGAGCGGCGGGACGTCATCATCGTCGCGAGCGTGTCCTGTATCTACACCCTCGGCGACCCCATCGACTACCGCACGATGGTCATCTCCCTGCGCACGGGGATGCAAAAGAGCCGCGACGAGCTGCTCGACAAGCTCGTCGACCTGCAATACGAGCGCAACGACATCAGTCTCACCCGCAACAAGTTCCGCGTGCGCGGCGACGTCGTCGAGATCTTCCCCGCCTATGAGAGCGACAAGGTGTTCCGCGTCGAATTCTTCGGCGACGAGATCGACCGCATCTCCGAGATCAATCCCCTAACGGGCGAACTCAAAAACATCGTCAGCCACGTCGCCATCTTCCCCGCGAGCCACTACATCGTGCCGTCGGACAAGATGCAAGCGGCAATCGTGCGTATTCAGGACGAACTGGAAGAACGCGTCGCGTATTTCCAAAAGGAAAATAAACTGCTTGAAGCACAACGCATCGCCCAGCGCACCGCGTATGATATTGAAATGCTGCAGGAGATCGGGTTCTGTAAAGGCATCGAAAACTATTCCCGCGTACTCAGCGGGCGCGCGCCCGGCAGTACTCCTTGCACGTTGCTCGACTATTTCCCCGACGATTTTCTGCTGTTCGTCGACGAAAGCCACGTCACCCTGCCGCAGGTGCGCGGCATGTACGGCGGCGACTACGCGCGCAAAAAAAGCCTGGTGGACTACGGTTTCCGTCTGCCGAGCGCGTTTGATAACCGCCCGCTCAATTTCGACGAATTTTATGACCACATCAACCAAGCGGTGTTCGTCTCCGCCACCCCCGGTGCGCTCGAAAAGGAACGCTCCGCGCAGATCGTTGAGCAGGTCATCCGCCCGACGGGGCTGCTCGATCCACTCATCTCGGTGCGTCCCACCGAGGGGCAGATCGACGATCTGATGGAGGAGATTCGCCTTCGCACCGAGCGCGGCGAGCGCGTGCTGGTCACCACGCTGACCAAAGAGATGGCGGAAGACCTCACCGCCTACCTCGACAATAACGGTGTGCGGGTGCGGTATATGCACCACGACATCGACACCATCGAGCGTATGCAGATCATCCGCGATCTGCGCCTCGGCGAGTTCGACGTGCTTATTGGAATTAACCTTTTGCGCGAAGGTCTCGACATCCCCGAGGTGTCGCTCGTCGCCATCCTCGACGCGGATAAAGAGGGCTTTTTGCGCAGCGAGACGTCCCTCATCCAGACCATCGGTCGCGCGGCGCGCAACGCCGACGGGCAAGTGATTATGTACGCCGACTGCGTCACCCCCTCAATGGAGGTCGCGATCACCGAGACCGAGCGTCGTCGCGGTATTCAGCAGGCGTACAACGAGGCTCACGGCATCACCCCCAAAACCATCCGCAAGGATGTGCACGAGATCCTCGAGATCTCCGCGGGTGGCGGCAAGAAAGCCCGTAATCAAAAAGGTATGCGCCTGACCAAGGTCGAGCGGGACGAGCTCATCGCCCAGCTCACCAAAGAAATGCGCAATGCCTCTCGACTGCTGGAATTCGAGCACGCGGCACTGCTGCGTGACCGCATCAAAGAATTGCAAGAAGGTAATTGAGTATGGACAAACTCATCGTCAAGGGCGCACGCGCCCATAATCTCAAGAACATCGACGTGGAACTTCCCCGCGACAAGCTTATTGTGTTCACAGGGTTGTCGGGATCGGGCAAATCGTCGCTGGCTTTCGATACCATCTATGCCGAAGGGCAACGGCGGTACGTGGAAAGCCTGTCTTCCTATGCCCGTATGTTCCTCGGACAGATGGAGAAGCCGGACGTCGATTATATCGAGGGCTTGTCCCCCGCCATCTCCATCGACCAAAAGACCACCTCGAAGAATCCTCGTTCCACCGTCGGCACGGTGACCGAGATCTTCGATTATCTGCGTCTGTTATACGCCCGCATCGGTATCCCCCACTGCCCCATCTGCGGACGGGAAATTCGTCAGCAGACGGTGGATCAGATCACCGACCGCATCCTTGAACTGCCCGAGGGGACGAAGATTCAACTGCTCGCCCCCATCGTGCGCGGGCGCAAAGGGCAGTATGTCAAAGAGTTGGAATCTGCCCGCAAAGCAGGCTATGCCCGTGCACGGGTAGACGGAATTTTGTACGACCTTCTCGAAACCATCGAACTGGACAAAAACAAAAAACACACCATCGAGATCGTGGTCGACCGACTGGTGGTACGCGACGACATCGTTGGGCGACTCACCGACTCGGTGGAGACCGCCACCGCGCTGTCGGGCGGTCTGTTGACGGTGGACGTTATCGGCGGCGAGGAGCTCACTTTCTCGCGCAACTACGCCTGCCCCGAGCACGGCGTCAGCGTCGAGGAACTGTCCCCGCGAATGTTCTCCTTTAACAACCCCTTCGGCGCGTGTCCGAAATGTACGGGGCTTGGCATCTATATGTCGATGGATCCTGAGCGGGTCATCGTCGATGACTGCCTCTCTATCCGCGAGGGTGCTATTCAGGCGAGCGGATGGAGTTACCGTGACGGCGGCACCATCGCGAAAATGTACTACGACGGGCTTGCTGCCCACTACGGATTCTCGCTCGACACCCCTGTGCGGGATCTGCCGAAAGAGGCGATGAACGTTCTGCTCTACGGCACGGGCGGCGAGAAGATCAAAATGACCTACACCCGTGAATACGGCAGCGGCACGCATTATACCGCCTTCGAGGGTATCCTCAACAACCTGCAACGCCGCTACAACGAGACCTCGAGCGAGATCGTGCGCGAGGAACTTGAGCAATATATGAGCCAAGTCGACTGTCCCGAATGCCACGGTCGCCGTCTGAAACCCGAAAGCCTCGCGGTAACGGTCGGCGGGCGCAACATTATGGAGATCTGCGACCTCACGGTCGAGGATCTGCAGGCGTTTATCGATGGACTCACGCTCACCGAGCGCGAGCATATGATCGGTGACCGTGTGCTCAAGGAGATCCGCGAACGGTTGCATTTTCTCGTGAGCGTCGGGCTCGGCTACCTCACCCTGGGGCGCGGTGCCGCCACCCTCTCGGGTGGTGAAGCGCAACGCATCCGCCTCGCAACCCAGATCGGCTCATATCTGATGGGTGTGCTGTACGTGCTCGACGAGCCGAGCATTGGGCTTCATCAGCGGGACAACGATCGCCTGCTCGACACTTTGCGCCACCTACGCGATCTCGGCAACACCCTCATTGTTGTTGAGCACGACGAAGACACGATGCGCGCCGCCGACTGGATCGTGGACATCGGTCCGGGGGCGGGCATCCACGGCGGACACGTGGTATATTCCGGTCCCGCGGCGGAGATCGAAGCGTGCGAAGCATCGCTGACGGGACAGTATCTCTCGGGCAAGCGGCGCATCCCCTTGCCGCCCAAACGCCGCGAGGGCAACGGGCATTACCTCACCGTCAAGGGGGCAAAGGAAAACAACCTCAAAAACATCGACGCGACCTTCCCGCTCGGCGCATTCACCTGCGTGACGGGTGTGTCGGGGTCGGGTAAATCATCGCTCGTCAATGCGATCTTGTATAAGCGACTGGCGAAAGATCTCAACCGCGCGCACACCCGTGCGGGTAAGCACGACGGTATCGAGGGGCTCGAGCACCTCGACAAGGTCATCGCTATCGACCAGTCCCCCATCGGGCGCAGTCCGCGCTCCAACCCCGCGACCTATACGGGAGTATTTAACGATATCCGCGAACTGTATGCTTCCACCACCGACGCGAAGGTGCGTGGCTACAACGCGGGGCGGTTCTCGTTCAACGTGCGCGGCGGGCGGTGCGAGGCGTGTCAGGGCGACGGCATTCTCAAAATCGAGATGAACTTCCTACCCGACATTTTCGTCCCCTGCGAGGTATGCGGCGGTAAACGCTACAGCCGCGAAACGCTGGAAGTGAAGTATAAGGGCAAGTCCATCGCGGACGTGCTGGATATGACAGTCGAGGAGGGGGTCGCCTTCTTCTCGGCGCACCCGAAGATTGCGCGCAAACTGCAGACGTTGCAGGATGTGGGGCTCGGCTACGTCAAGATCGGTCAACCCGCCACCACCCTCTCGGGCGGTGAAGCGCAACGCGTCAAGCTCGCGCCCGAACTTGCCCGCCGCAGTACGGGGCGCACGGTGTATATCCTTGATGAGCCGACCACCGGCTTACACACCGCCGACGTTCAGCGGCTCATCGACGTCCTGCAACGGCTCGTCGACGGCGGCAACACCGTTATCGTCATCGAGCACAACCTCGACATCACCAAGACCGCCGACCACATCCTCGACCTCGGACCCGAGGGCGGCGACAAGGGCGGCACGCTGGTCGTATGCGGCACCCCCGAAGAGGTCGCCGCGTGCGAGCAGTCCTACACGGGACAATATCTCAAAAAAATGCTGAAATAAAGAATATTTACAATTACTTCATACCCTTTTTTCGTTTTCGAGTATAATGCTTTATAGGGTGATAGTATGTTTGGCTACGTGCGGTTACACAAGCCCACCATCACGATGGGCGAATATGAGCAATATCGCGGTGTCTACTGTACGCTTTGCCGTCGGCTGGGCAAGCGGTACGGGCTTGCCGCGCGAATGAGTTTGAGCTACGATATGACCTTCCTCGCGCTGTTGCACGCCGCGCTGGAGGCGGACGAACCCGCTTTTTGCGCGGGGCGGTGCAGCTTTAACCCTACGAAGAAATGTCTGCGATGCCAAAACACCGTCGCCACCGATCTGGCGGCGGATCTCGGCACCCTGCTCGCCTACTATAAACTGCGCGACACCCTCGCCGACGAGAAGTTTTTGAAAAAGCACGGCGCGGCGTGTGCGTAGCCCGTCCTCGCCGCCTACCGTCGGCGGGCGGCAAAACGCCGCCCCGATGCCGACCGCGAAATTGCCGCGATGATGGCGGCGCAAGCACAGGCGGAAGAGGTACGCACCGCGTCCATCGACCGCGCTGCCGAGCCGTTTGCGAAACTGCTCGCCTATATGGCGATGCTGACCGCGCAGGACGACACCCAGCGCGTTATCCTCGAGCGGTTCGGCTACTGCCTCGGACGGTGGGTGTATCTCATCGACGCAGTGGACGACCTCGCCGACGATCTTAAAGGGGGACAATATAACCCCTACGCACTGGCAAAAAACTTGCGCGCCGACGATGCGGACGGCATTAAGGCTTGCCGCGAGTACGCCGCGCTGACGCTCAACGCGTGTCTGGCGGAATGTGTCGCCGCCTATAACCTGTTAGATATCCGCCGTTTTGACGGCATATTACGCAATATTTTAGAAGAGGGGATGCCCGCCGCCCAGCGACGTGTGATCTCCGGAGAGGACAAACCCTATGAATCGTGATCCGTATCAAGTGTTAGGCGTTTCACCGAACGCGTCCGACGACGAGGTGAAGAGTGCCTATCGCGCACTCGCGCGCAAATACCATCCCGATAATTACGCCAACAATCCGCTGTCCGACCTCGCCGAGGAGAAGATGCAGGAGATCAACGATGCGTACGATGCCATCGTGCGTATGCGCAAGGGCGGCGGGCAGTCATCGGGCGGTGCCCGACAGGGTGGCTACAGCGGTAACACCCGCCACGCCGACATCCGCCAGATGATCCACCAGAACCGTATCCACGATGCGGAAGTGCTGCTCGACGGTATCCCGAGCCACGCGCGCGATGCCGAGTGGTTCTTCCTCAAGGGCAGTGTGCTGTATAAAAAAGGATGGCTCGAGGAAGCCTATACCCATTTCGAGACCGCTTGCCGTATGGAACCGGGCAATATGGAATACCGTCAGGCGTTCAATCAAGTGAACGTCTATCGGCAAACGGGCGGTTACCGCACACGCGGCGGACAGGGCGCAGATGCTTGCGACATCTGCACTACCCTGTACTGTGCCGACTGCTGTTGCGAATGTATGGGCGGCGATTTCATCCGCTGTTGTTAAGCCATCACAAAAGCCGCCCGAAGGAGCGGCTTTTGTTTTT
>JAZOCG010000170.1:0-2946 GCA_045596345.1 Acutalibacteraceae bacterium | reverse complement strand
AATCCAGTGGTTGTCTTCCTAAGCCCGCTTGGCCTCCGACTTCACTGAAAACCCAGTATTTCCAACCGCTCTGCTGTCTGCACGAGCAGACGCTCGGCAATACGCTCGACCTCCGTGCGCCCCAGTGTACGGAATACGATGATCTCATCCACACGGTTGATGAATTCAGGGCGGAACAGCTTCTTTAGCTCCGCCATCGCAGCGGCGCGCGCGGCGGGATACCCGCCGGCGTCCTCTGCCGCCGTGCCGAAGCCAACCTTTCCCTGCCCCGCGATCTCCCGTGCGCCGACGTTTGAGGTCATTACAATGAGCGTGTTGCGAAAATCCACCCGTCGCCCTTGTGCGTCGGTGAGGTGCCCGTCTTCAAGGATCTGCAACAGCATATTAAACACGTCGGGGTGCGCCTTTTCGATCTCGTCAAATAACAGCACACTGTACGGGTGTCGTCGCACCTGCTCGGTGAGCTGCCCGCCCTCGTCGTGCCCAATATACCCCGGCGGCGAGCCGACCAGTCGCGACACGGAATGCTTCTCCATATACTCCGACATATCCAGTCGGATCATCGCCTTTTCGTCCCCGTACACCGTCTCGGCGAGTGCTTTGCACAGTTCGGTTTTTCCCACGCCCGTCGGTCCGAGGAAAATAAACGACCCCGACGGACGGCGCGGGTCTTTGAGCCCCACGCGACCGCGGCGCACCGCCCGCGCAACCGCCGATACCGCTTCGTCCTGCCCGACAATACGGCGGTGCAAAAGCTCCTCCAGCCCTCGCAGGCGTGCCTCTTCCTCGCGGCTGATCTGTTCGACGGGGATCCCCGTCCAGCTCGCGACGATAGCGGCGATCTGCGCGCCGGTCACTTCGCCGTACAGTGGCAGCAGTGGCGTGTCCTCTGCCTCCAATTGTGCCGCCAAAGCCCGCTCCTCATTGTGTAATTGCGCCGCCAGTGCGAATGCTTGTCGGCTGACCGCATCCCTCTTTTCGCGTTCCAGGCGCGCGATCTCGCTGTGCAGACTCGACGCTTCCTCCGGCGAGGTCAGCCGCAAGCCCGACGCCGCCTCGTCGACAAGGTCGATCGCCTTATCCGGCAGAAAGCGATCGGGAATATATCGCTCGGACAGCCGAATAGCCGTGTCGAGTGCCTCGTCGGTGATGGTGACACGGTGATGCTCCTCATAGCGGCGGCGCAATCCTTCAAGGATCGCACGTGTCTGCTCAGGTGTCGGTTCGCTTACCGTCACCGGCTGAAACCGCCGTTCAAGTGCGGTGTCCTTTTCGATGTGGCGACGGTATTCCGCGATCGTGGTTGCCCCAACGAGCCGCAACTCCCCTCGAGCGAGCAGTGGCTTAAAAATATTCGCGGCATCCACCGCGCCCTCCGCCGCGCCTGTACCGATGAGGTTATGCAGTTCGTCGATGAACAACAGGATATCCCCCGCCTTCACCACTTCGCCTACCGCGTTTTTTACCCGTTCCTCAAAATCGCCGCGGTATTTTGTCCCCGCGACCATCCCCGTCAGATCCAATGTCACCAACCGCTTGTCGCACAGAATATCCGGCACATCGCCCGCGATGATGCGCTGAGCGAGCCCCTCCACCACCGCGGTCTTGCCGACACCCGGCTCGCCGATGAGGCAAGGATTATTTTTGGTGCGGCGGCACAGGATGCGGATCACGCGGCGGATCTCTTCATCCCGCCCGATAACGGGATCGAGCTTACCGAGCCGCGCGAGTTTCGTCAGATCCCGCCCAAACTGATCCAGCGTCGGGGTGCGGCTCTTGCCGCTTGTACGCGCGGCATCCGCCGTCCTCGGAGAGGTCGCGCGGGCGATGTCTGCGAGCAGCTCGCTCGGACGTCCGTCGAGCTGTTGTAACAGTCGCACCGCCACACTTGTATCATCCCGCAGGATCGCGGCAAGCAGATGTTCCGTCCCCGCCAGCCGTTGCCCCGACAATGCCGCATCGGTCAACGCCATCTCCATCGCCGCCTTAGCTCGCGGCGTAAAATCATCGGGCGAAAGCACGCTGTATGCGCCGCCGCCCTCCACAGCCAGTATTTTTTCCATATAACGCAAAACCGTGACCCCGCGCGCGGCGAGCACCGTCGCCGCCACACCGCTGCCCTCACGCAGAAGCCCGAGCATCAGGTGCTCCGTGCCGACATAGGTGTGTCCCATCTCGCGTGCCGCGTCCATCGCCATATTCAGTGCCGTGTTCGCCTTTTCCGTAAACCGCTTGAAACGATACATAAATCCGCCTCCCAATCCTATTAGAATATAGGCGGATTTTTGTCCCTTTATACATACGGCTTTTTCTTTGCACCACCCCGCTCGTCCTGACATAGTATGTTGTTGAAGGGGGTGGATGGAATGTGTCTGCGTAACTTGTTCTGCGGCAACGACTGCACTTGGATCCTGTTCATCACTACCCACAAGATACAAAGAGCACCTGCAGCACATCCACTGCAGGTGCTCTTTTATTTATACTTACTTCACGCCCAACATCTTCTTCCACGAGTTGATGCCGACGCAGCCGTCCGCGGTCAACCCGTTTGCCTTCTGCCAGACCTTAATCGCGGCGACGGTGTCCTTGCCGCACTTGCCGTCATCATCCACGCCGACGACCTTCTGCACGAGCTTGGTGAGGTTCTTATTGGCGTACACCAGCCGCTTCTTGACGACTGCCTTCTTCGCCACGTCCTCGCACTCACTGCCCCACTGACCGTCCGCGCCGTACTTCGGGAATTTGTAGCCGTCCGCAATCGCCGCCTTCTGCCACTGCTTCACCGTGATCTTCACGGCAGGCTTGTCCACCTCTTTATCAAACAGTGCTTTTTCCTCTGCGCGGCGTTTCACCAGACCGGCGAGCACCTGACCGCCGCCCTTGTTGTAGGCAGGAATCTTTGCGGAGATCTCCGCAATCGTGCGCTTACCCTTGTTGAGCAGCGTC
>JAZOCG010000169.1:0-5847 GCA_045596345.1 Acutalibacteraceae bacterium | reverse complement strand
GATTTTGGGGCTTTTCCTCGATGCTTATAGCATTGTTGTCCTCGTCAAGCTCCACTATTCCAAATCTCTCGGGATCCTTTACGTAATAGCCGTAAACGGTTGCAATTCCCTCCTCTGCACGCTTGACCGAGTTCTGCAAGTGCTTCGAGAGTCCCGCGCCGTAGAAGATATTGTCGCCAAGTATCATAGCGCAAGGATCGTCGCCGATGAACTCCTCGCCGATGATAAACGCCTGTGCAAGACCGTCGGGTGAGGGCTGCACCGCATAACGCAAATTGAGCCCGAACTGACTGCCGTCGCCCAGCAACGCCTGAAAACGCGGTGTGTCCTCAGGCGTGGAAATAATCAGGATATCCCGAATCTTAGCCAACATCAGCGTAGACAAAGGATAATAGATCATCGGCTTGTCATATACCGGAAGCAACTGCTTTGATGTGACCATCGTCAACGGGTACAGCCGCGTACCTGCGCCGCCCGCCAAAATAATTCCTTTCATTCGTGTTCCTCCTCGTTATCGCGGTCGCAAACTGCTTTCTGTCGAGAGCACAGTCCTCACCACCATAAATCAAAGCAATTATACACCATACTACGCGATTTGGCAAGTATATTTTATATATATACGAGAAAACCGTCGACTTTTAAAAATTTTCCATCCCTCAGCATCAGTTTAAACCATTTTGGTATAAATAACAATATACCAAATCGGTTTATTTTATACTGTGTTTTAGCACCAAAAAGGGGGCGATTTTTATGTATACGCGCATACGGGATCTGCGCGAGGATAAGGACCTGCGTCAACGCGAGATCGCGGCAATGCTGCACTGCAGTCAGGTGACCTATTCCCGCTATGAATCGGGCGCACGGGATATTCCGACACAGATGCTCATCGACCTTGCTCGCATTCACAAGACCAGCATCGACTATCTTCTCGGTCTGACCGATGAACGCCATCCCTACCCGCCGAAAAAATGATCACAGCCCGCTGTTCAAACGAACAGCGGGCTGTTTTGATTATTTGAGGATCGATTTGAGAAACACCTTCACCGCGCAGGTGTAGGCGGGCGGATCGGTCATATAGGCAATACCGTGATCGGCGGTAGGAATGGTGACGAGCGTCGCGCGGGAGGCGCAGGCGGCAGCGAGCTCGCGGCTCATGGCGCAAGGCACCAACGCGTCGATGCCGCCGTGAATGAGCAGTATCGGCACGCGGGCACGCCGCACCGCCGCGAGCGCATCGCCATCCGACAGGCGAAACCCGCCGAACAGGGCGGCACTCAGCTGCACAAACGGCATCGCCAGTGTCGGAGACACCCCGAGATTACGGCGGCACACGGCGCGGATAATGGCGGCAGCGGAGGTGTACGGACAATCGGCGATGATCCCCGCCACCTGCGGCGGCAAGCCCGCCGCCGTCGCCATCAGCACCGATGCCGCGCCCATCGAGATGCCCCACAAAACAATGGGAGCATCAGGTGATTTGCCGGCGATAAACCGCGCCCAATCCACGCAATCGAGCTGTTCGCGTACACCGAAGGTGATCACCCGCCCGCCACTGCGTCCGTGGGCGCGCTGGCTGATCAGCAAAACGTTGTGCCCAAGTTCTTTCGCCAGTTTAAAGCATCCGCACATATCCTGATACGAGCCGCGATAGCCGTGTACCAAAATATGGGTCGGCGCACCCGCGCAAAACTCATAATAGCGCGCATACAGCGGCACTCCGTCACGCGCAAGAATACGTGCTTCGTCATACTCCTCGCTTTCCATCGCGTCCACCAACTCGACGAGCCGCTCCCAACAGCGGGAATACACCCCGCCACGCGGGTATTCCACCCGCTCATGCGGCATCGGCCACCGCACAAAACACCGCACGAAGATCCAACAGCACACCGCTGTCAGCAAAACAAAAAAACCGCCCAACACCGTTAATACGATCATACGCTCACTCTCCAAAAACAATCGCCTCGGGGAGCGTTCCCCGAGGCGCCTGTGTGTAGTATTAGCTTTCGATCTTCAACATATACACCGCGCCGGCGGTGATGCCCGTCTTATCAACGCCGGTCATCGCATACACACCGTCGATGTAGAACGCCCAATAAGTCTTATCGACATCGTAGTCAGCGGTGATGCCGTTGACGGTCTTGACGTACAGTCCGTACGGACCTTCTTCGCCCTTGAGCAGCTCCACCTTCTGCAATGCCGCGCCGACGGTTTTTTCGTCGGTGCGAATGACGAAGTTGGTGGTGTTACCGCCCTTGTCGACCACCTGCAGGTCAAAGGCGGTGGCACCCTCGCCGAGCTCGGTCGGCTCGACCGTCGCTGTCGATGATGTGGGGGCGGATGCGGGGTTTTCCTCGTTCTTACAAGCCGTGAAGGTCAGTGCCATAGCCGCAATCAGCACCAAACACAGAACAGCCGACAGAACGCGTTTACTCAACGTGTTGTTTGTCATAGATGTTCTCTCCTTATATTTTTTCGGCACAATGACCGGCACTCGCGGTCGCCTTTCGGCAGGATGCCTTTCGGATCCGGTCTTCCGGCTTACCGCGCCGCTCACCCGACCTTCTCAGGGACATACCCCAATGGTCAACATCCTCTTGCGGCAGAGGACGGGGCAACCGGCATTCAGCAGTTTACGGCGACGGGCTCGCGCAGGATTTTCACCTGCTTCCCGATGATCCGCCGCCAGTATAGCATAAAGCCAAGCAAAATGCAACAAATCACGTCTTGCACATCTTCATTACCAGCGCGGTGGGGAGGATTTTTGCCAGGAGGCGATAGAATTTGAAGAACGCGCGGGGGGTATACACCCCGCGTCCCGCCGCCGCCTTGACTACGGCGCGGTCGGCGACCTTTTTCGGGTCGCAATACGGCAGACGGTCAAAGGTCGCCGAGCGACCGCTGATGTCCGCCACCGCCAAAAACTCCGTCGCCATCGGACCGGGACAGACCGCCAGCACATTCACCCCGCGCGGGCGCATCTCCTCGCGCAGTCCCCGCGACAGATGCAGATCAAACGCCTTCGTGGCGGAATATACCGTCATACGCGCCGTCGGCGCAAACGCGGCAATGGACGCAATGTTGATGATAAAGCCGCCCTTCGCCATATACGGCAACACCGCCGTCGCCATCGCGGTTAAGCCTCGGCAATTAAGGTCCACCATCCGCGTCTGGGTCTGCCGATCGCTGTCGATCATCTCGTCCAGCTCGCCGAGCCCCGCGTTGTTGATGAAGATATTCACCGACGGCTTTTCCGCCGCCAATTTTGCCTCAAACGCCGCATAGCTCTCCTCGGCGGTCAGGTCGAGAGGAAATACCTCGACGGGAACGGGGCATCCCTGCGCCAGTTCTTCCAACCGATCGGCGCGGCGGGCGATGAGCCAGATCTGCTCAAGTGTCGGGTAACGGCGCACGACGCTGTCAAAAAACGCCTGTCCGAGACCCGCCGATGCGCCCGTAATGATCGCGATGTTCATAAAACCACTCCTTTGTGCGCATTATAACACAGGAAAGCCAAAATGAAAAGGGCAAACTTTGCGCGTGGACCCCGCAACGATTATGCGGGTTTTCGCTCGCCCTACCACGGAGGAATGATGATGTCGCACACAAAACCGCTCACGGCATGGCAACGCGCCGCCGCGCTCGCAACCGAAGGTGCGTGCTTGTTGCCGTATGTGCTTATTGTGCTCGGCGGGCTTATCGGGCTCGCCCGCCCGCCGCTGTTAATGCCGACGATCCCTGTCGGGTGGCAATCCGTTTTACTGACAGCTATTACCGCCCTGCTCTACGGAGCGGTGCGCGCCCCTCTGCGGCTGTGGCGAACCGCCTATTATGGGCGTTTGTGCACCGCCGGCACCGCACTGCCGTCCCTTCGTCCCGTCGGACGATGGGGTGCCGCCATGCTGTGGCGATGGCAGTTATGGATGCGGCGGGCAGGCATCCTGATACTCGCCTGTGCGCCGAGCGCATTGGTACTCGGCTACGGCAGCAGTATCGTGCCCGACACACAAAACGCCGCCTTGCAGCCCGCTCTATGGTTGGTGGCGGGGCTGATCGCCTTGCTCGGCGGCGTAGGTATCGCTGCGATCCGGCAATGCCGCTATGCGCTCGCGCCGTTCTTGATTCTGCGTGGCTGTCCTGCAGGCGCGGTGATGGCACTGTCCGCCCACGCAATGCGCGGTCACCTCGGCGAATATATCAATTTCCTCGGCGGTGAATTGCCGCGACTGTGCCTGTGTCTGTTGATCCTTCCCGCCGTGTGGATACTCCCCGATTTCCGACGGCGGCAAGCCGCACTGCTGCTTTCGTGGATACCGCCCGACAGATAAGATGATTTATCTGTCGGGTTGATTTTTTGCACATCTTTCGGTATAATGAGAAAAACCGCTATGAGAAAAAACAAAAAACGGCGTGAGCAATTGCTCACACCGTTGGAAAAACCAGCTTTATGCGCCGATCTCTTTCTCCGCAGTACGCAGAAGATTGAGCAGCGACGTGGCAAACATCGGATACTGCGCCGTCAGATCATCGGGCAGAATGGCAGGAAGATCCTCCGCCCCGACACCGTCGATACCGCCGACGTGACCGCCGCGAGCGAGTTGACCGACATTTGCAATCGAGCGTGCCGCCGAATTGATCGCCGCCGTCTGGTAGAGATACTCCTCCACCGAGAACATCGCTTTCGGATTCTTGGGGTTGGCGGCATAGATCTGACGGAACAGCAGATAGACCGTCTGCACAAGCGCGTTGGACGCCTCGACAGTCAACGCCTTGTTGTTGCATTTCTGCAAGAGGTCAAAGATCACCTGCAGAGAATTGACGATCAACTTCTTGTTGAGCGTCGGCAATATGCCGCCCGCCTGCATCCGCTTGTCCTGGATGGCAGGATCCTGCTCGGGGATCTCATCCACCGCGATCATCGCGCCGCTCTTATCGGCGGTGCGTCCCAACAGATAGTCGCAGGACACACCGTAATAATCCGCGACCCGCACAACAAAATCCAGACCGCATTCGCGTATTCCTTTTTCATAATGCGACAGCAACGCCTGCGATACCAGCAGGTCGGCCGCCGCCTTCTTCTGGCTCGTTCCGCGCTCCTTGCGCAGCAGGGTCAGAATGCGGGGGAATGCGGTATTCATACGGATTTCCTCACTTTACTTTTCTTCGTACATACGCTCCCGCTTTTTAGGGGAGCAATTTGACATTCTACGCTTTTCCGCGACAAATGTCAAGGGAATTTTACGGAAAGTTGAATTTTCTCGTTTTTTAACAAAATGTTGCGCGATTTTTTGGCAATAAACAGGAGGCAAACAAATGAAAACCTACAAAATCCATCTTATCCGCCATGGCATCACCGACGCTAACCAAGACGGACGGTATATCGGACGCACCGATCTGCCGTTGTCTCCCGAGGGCTTTTCCGCTCTGCTCGAGCTTAAGGAACGCTACCAATACCCAGGCGGGGTGCGGTTCTTCGTAAGCCCGCTCACCCGCTGTCGGCAGACGTTGGAGGTGCTGTACCCTCATTGCCGGCCCACGGTGGTGGACGGCTTGCAGGAGTGCGATTTCGGCGACTGGGAAGGCAAGAGCATCCGCGACCTCAAGAACGACGAGCAGTTTTTGCAGTGGATGGAGGGCAAGACCCGTGACATCCCGGGCGGCGAGAGTACAGAGGCGTTTCGTGCCCGCGTGTGCGCGGCATTCGAGGGAATCGTTAATGACCTGCTGCACAGCGGCGACACCGAAGCGGTGATCTGCACACACGGCGGGGTCATTACCCTGCTGATGCAGCTCTATTCCCTGCCGTGGCTCGATCCGAAGGACTGCCTTGCCGCCCCCGGCAACGGTTTC
>JAZOCG010000168.1:0-4307 GCA_045596345.1 Acutalibacteraceae bacterium | reverse complement strand
TGGTCTCCGCCAGCATCGCGAAACCGGTCTGCCGGCAAGCGTACACGTCGGAGTGGTCGCCGAAGATGTTCAGCGCGTGAGAAGCCACACAACGGGCAGACACGTGGAACACGCAGGGCAGCAATTCACCCGCGATCTTGTACATATTGGGGATCATCAGCAGCAGACCCTGAGAAGCGGTGTAGGTGGTGGTCAATGCACCCGCGTTCAGCGATCCGTGCACGGTACCCGCGGCACCCGCCTCAGATTCCATCTCGGACACCTTAACGGTCGTGCCGAAGATGTTCTTCAGACCGGCGGCAGCCCACTGGTCTACGTAGTCGGCCATGGGGCTGGAAGGGGTGATCGGATAGATGCCCGCAACCTCGGTAAACGCATAGGATACGTGAGCCGCAGCGTTGTTACCGTCCATGGTCTTAAACTTTCTTGCCATAGATATGTCCTCCTTTTAGGAATTAAAATGTTGGTCTATATGCACAGAGCCATACAGCCCCGACACACCACCGTATATATTAACACATATAACGGATAATGTAAAGGGCAAATCGACATTTTTTTAACAAAAATTTGATGCTTACGGCAGTATTTGCGTAATACTTAAAGATAACTGCGCAAGATTCTCGGCAAGTGCCGACGCACCCGCATTTTCCAGTTCCTCACGCGATCCGTAGCCATATAAAACGCCTATCGACGACAAACCGTGCTCTCGTGCTCCTTCGATATCAAATTTTCTATCGCCGATCATCAAGGCGTTTTCCGAGGAAATCTCCGGGAATTGCTCACGAAGATACGCAATAACAGACGATTTTGTCGGCCGCGCCTCGTCAAGCGTATTTCCCGCAACAAATGTAAAATAACAATCCAAGGAGAAATGTTGCAGAATCTGAACGGTGAATTCCTCCGGCTTTGACGTTGCAATCATCAGCGTATAACCCTTCTTTCGAAGGTCAGCCAACAGATCGGCAATGCCGTCATACGGGATGTTTTCAAACATTCCTTTCTCTCTGAAGTACTCCCGATAATACCCGAGTGCCTCTTCTGCCTGAGCCGCTGACAAGCCGTGGTATTGGCGGAATGAATCGGTCAGCGGCGGTCCGATATATGGATACAGCTCGCATCGCTCCCGTACGGTAATGCCGAATTTTTTCAGCGCGTACATAACTGAATTAGTGATGCCTTCCGCCGGATCAGTCAGTGTACCGTCTAAATCAAACAACAGATATTTTTGTTGCATCGTGCACTCCCCTTTCTTTCGTCAGTGTATCATATTTCGCCAATTATTTCAATGGTTAAATAAACCTTGAAACCGTAATAGAATTATGGTAGAATATTAGTGTACGTAATTGTCGATTTTGAAAGGAGTCAGTATTATGGAATATGTCTTAACCATCTTGGTCATCGTAGCGATCGTCGTTATATGTAATCTGCGGGTCGTACCGCAAGCACACGAATATGTCACCGAGTTTCTGGGAAAATACCGTTCTACTTGGGGCGCAGGACTGCATCTGAAGATCCCTTTCTTTGAGCGAGTTGCAAAAAAAATCACGCTCAAAGAGCAGGTGCTCGACTCCCCTCCCCAGCCGGTTATCACGAAGGACAACGTTACCATGCAGATTGACACCGTTGTATATTATCGCATTTTTGATGCTAAGTTGTACACTTATGGTGTTGTTAACCCTATCAACGCCCTCGCCAATCTCACGGCGACCACTCTGCGTAACCTTGTCGGTGAGTTGGAACTTGACGGAACTCTCACCTCCCGCGATACCATCAACGGTAAGATGACCGCCATCCTCGACGAAGCCACCGATCAATGGGGCATCAAAGTCGGTCGCGTTGAGCTTAAAAACATCATTCCGCCAAAGGAAATTCAGATGGCGATGGAGAAACAGATGAAGGCTGAACGTGACCGCCGTGAAACGCTGTTGCAAGCGGAAGGTCATAAGGCGGCAGCGATTACGCGCGCCGAAGGCGAAAAGCGTGCAGCGATTCTTGCCGCCGAAGGTGAACGCGATGCTTGTATCGCCCGCGCCGAAGGTGAAGCTAAGGCGGTACTTCTCGCTCGTCAGGCAGAAGCGGAAGGTATCCGTCTGCTTCGCGAAGCGGGTGCAGATGCTTCTGTTCTGGAACTCAAGAAGTACGACGCACTTGTGCGTATGGCAGACGGTCGTGCTTCCAAGATCATCATTCCCACTGACACGGTCAATGCTGTCACGCGGGATGTGATGTTCAGCGAAGCTTCTGGTCTCGGCGATACGACCCCTCCCGATACGACTCCCGATCCCATTGTCAAAAAGAACGATCCCTGTTGCGATGAATGATATCAACGCATAAAAGGAG
The DNA here is from genome assembly GCA_045596345.1 of Acutalibacteraceae bacterium. Lineage (GTDB taxonomy): Bacteria > Bacillota > Clostridia > Oscillospirales > Acutalibacteraceae > UBA5905. The sequence continues at coordinate 1,967 of JAZOCG010000168.1, read as the reverse complement.
ACAGACAAAATGAAGCTAAATTATAAACGTACGTTTTTGGTTGGTTTAGCGTTTCTTTCCATCTGTGCATTCTGGCAGATGTACGATAATGTCATTCCGCTGATTCTCACCAACACCTTTAAGCTTGATGAAGCTTGGTCGGGTGCTATTATGGCGGCTGACAACGTACTCGCCTTGTTCCTGTTACCGTTCTTTGGAAAATTATCCGACCAGTGCCGTTCTCCGCTCGGTCGCCGTTCTCCTTATATTTTGGTTGGTACCGCGGTAGCTGTTATCCTGATGCTTGTTCTGCCGCTTATTGACAATGCGTTCTACGCAAACCCGTCCACAGCGTTATTCATTGCGTTTGTCGTGTTGCTCGGTCTGTTGCTCATCGCAATGGGCTCTTACCGTTCACCCGCCGTCGCGCTGATGCCCGACGTTACGCCAAAGCCTCTTCGCAGTAAAGGTAACGCCGTGATCAATCTGATGGGTGCTGCCGGCGGCGTGCTGTACCTCATTATCACCAGCATTCTGTACTCCTCTAAAAGAGTCGGCAACCTGCCACACGTCAATTACCTGCCGCTGTTTGCGATCGTCGGAGGCATTATGGTGGTCGCAGTGGTTATTCTGCTGCTCACCATTCGCGAGCGCAAAATTGAGAGCGAGATCAAAGCCTACGAAGAGGCTCACCCTGAGGAAAATTTGACTGTCGCTGACGAACACGGCAACGAGCATCTTCCTCGGGCGGTCAAACGCAGTCTCGGATTTCTGCTGGTATCCATCAGTCTGTGGTTTATCGGCTATAACGCTGTCACTACGTGGTTTACCAAATATGCAGAAACCAAATGGGATATGGCTCTTGGCGACGCCTCGCTATGCCTGACTGTGGCAACCGTCGGCGCGATCATCTCCTATATCCCGATCGGCGCACTGGCATCTCGCATCGGCCGAAAGAAGACCATTTTGATCGGTGTCGCTGTACTGGCTTCCTGTTTTGCAGCCGGCTGGGTGTACACACTCACCGTTGGCGCGTTCTCGCCCATTCTGTTTGCGCTGTTTATGCTCATTGGCTTCGCTTGGGCGGCGATCAACGTTAACTCTCTGCCGATGGTGGTCGAGATGTGCAAGGGCTCCGAAGTCGGCAAATTCACCGGCTACTACTACACCTTCTCGATGGCGGCGCAAACCGTCACGCCCATCACCGCCGGTTGGCTTCTCAGCCACGTCAGCTACGAGATCCTCTTCCCTTATGCCGCGCTGTTCGTTGCGGCATCCTTTGTCACGATGCTGTTTGTGCGCCACGGCGACAACACTGTTTCGTCCAAGAAGTCTCTGCTCGAGAACTTCGATGTTGAGGATTAAATGATGGTTTTTCTGTATATTTTGCTTGGCTTGATTGTGCTGTTGGCGGGACTGTTTTTATACGCCATCGCACCCCGCAAACGCCGCAGCACTGAACCATTTGACCGCACTTTTTTCGCTCACCGCGGACTTCACACAAAAAACAGCGAAGCTCCGGAAAACTCCCTTATCGCCTTTGAACGAGCAAAGCTTGCGGGCTTCGGGGTCGAGCTGGACATTCAGTTCACAGCCGACAGGCAGATTGTTGTCTTCCACGACAAGGATCTTAAGCGAATGTGCGGTATTGACAAACGAGTCGATTCGCTGACCTATGCCGAGCTTAAGGAGTTCACGTTGCAAGACAGTCAAGAGCATATCCCACTGTTGCAAGATGTTCTTGATATTTTGGATGACACACCCGTTCTCTGTGAAATTAAAAGCTACGGAGCAAACAGTGACACGTCGCTTTGCGAGGCGGCGTGGCCACTGCTTGCGCAATATAAAGGTCCGTTATGCATTGAATCTTTTAACCCATTTATGGTGCAATGGTTCCGCAAAAATCAGCCTGATGTCATTCGCGGCATCCTGTCGACCTGCTACGACGATGTCGAGGAAGTGACCCGATTACAAGGTCTTGCGCTTGG
>JAZOCG010000167.1:0-2711 GCA_045596345.1 Acutalibacteraceae bacterium | reverse complement strand
GTGCTCGGCTTCGGAGAGGGCTTTGTTAACGGCTTTGATAACGTGTTTGCGAATGTGCAGAGCCTTGATGGTTATATGGATCTGTTTAAGGGCTTTAACGTTGGTACGGGCGCAACGGGCAGTTACGGTGCTCTGCCGGTGGCATCGACGTTGGCATGGGGTCTCGGCTACTTTGGTATGCCGCACATCTTGTTGCGTTTTATGGCGATCGAAGACGAGTCCAAGCTCAAGCTCTCCCGTCGCGTTGCTTCGATCTGGGTGGTCATCTCGATGGGGATCGCAGTGCTCATCGGCGTGGTCGGCTATTCGTTGATGAAGAACGGTTTCCTGCCGCAGTATACGAATGCCTCTGCCGCAGAGACCATTATCGTCGATATTGCCCGTGGGTTGAGCCGTTTTGGCTATGTGCCTGCATTTGTCGCCGGTATCATTCTGTCGGGCATTCTCGCCTCGACGATGTCCACGGCGGATTCGCAGCTGCTCGCGGCGGCGTCAGGTGTATCGCAGAACCTTGCACAGGAGACCTTTAAGATCAAACTTTCTCATAAGGCGTCGATGGTGCTTGCCCGCGTGGTGGTTATCGTCATCTCCGTTGTGGCGATATTCATCGCGTGGAATCCCGATAGTTCCGTGTTCCTGATCGTGAAATTCGCGTGGGCAGGCTTCGGTGCGACCTTCGGTCCCGCGATGCTGTGCGCGCTGTTCTGGAAGCGTGCGAATAAGTTCGGTATTATGGCGGGTATGGTCGGCGGCGGCGTGACCGTCTTCCTGTGGAAGTTTGTCATTGCAAAACTCGGCGGCGTATGGGCGATTTACGAGCTGTTGCCCGCATTCATCGTGGGCTTTGTGCTTATCGTCGTTGTCAGCCTGCTGACGAAAAAGCCTGAAAAGGAACTCGTCGATACCTTCGACGAACTCAACGCTGAGATCAAAGCGGCGAAATAAGGTCAAAATAAAAAAGCAGAGCAAGGCAATGTGCCTTGCTCTGTTTTTTATCGGCTTAGCCGAATATGTTATATTTTTCAAACACCCGCACGAGGATAATTCCGACGATGAGACCTGCCAGTCCTTGCACAGCGTTAGCGGGGACATTGACCAGCGATGGGACAAAGCCGTACAGGAAACTCTCAAACAGCAAGTAGCCGCCGACCATCACGACCTCGGCAGTGATGCCGCCGACCAATTTTGCTGTGAGCGGGCGGGTGCGCGGTGCCTTGGCGACCCAATAGGCGAGCAGTGCCATCGCGCCTTTGATAACGAAAGTCGCAGGGGCGTACGCCACATAGCCCGAGAGGATGTCCGCTAGTCCTGAGCCGATACCCGCGGCGAGAAATCCATAGACGGGGGAGAGCAGCCAGCCGCATAGCAGCACGATGCCGTCGCCGAGGTTAAGATAGCCGCCAAGCGGGGATGGGATGCGGATGATCATTGTCGCAACGCAGGCAAGTGCCGCCAGCAGGGCGGCAAGGACAGTGCTTTTTGCTTTCATTGTTTCTTCACCTCTTTAATGCATCAGTTTTTCCAGTTTCTTGACGTTGGCAATGACGATCAGCCGCATACCGGCGGTGAGCGGCATTGTCGGATCGATGGCGGTATTCACGTTGCCGTTGTCGAGGACGGCAACGACATTAACAGTGTATTTGTTACGCAGTTTGAGTTCAGCAAGATTTTTGCCCACCCAGTCGGGCTTAACGCCGATCTCCACCATACATACGTCCTCGGATAACTCCAGCATATCCACAAAACCTGCGGTGAGCAGATTTTTCGCCAGACGGATACCCGATTCGTTTTCGGGGAGGACGGTCTGGTCCGCACCGACACGGGTATAGATGATCTTTTGCATTTCGGTGGCGCATTTGACAATAACGTTTCTGACGCCCGCTTCTTTGCATAGGGTGATCGCCATCACGCTGGCTTCCAGATCGCTCGCCATTGCAATGATCGCGGTGTCAACGCGGTCGATGCCGAGTTGACGAAAAACAGCGGGATCGGTGATGTCCGCGCATTTACACACGGGGATATCCATGGCGAGATCGGTGACGACGGACTCGTTAATATCCACCGCCAACACCTCGGCACCGCTGTTAATAAGTTCTTTTGCGACGGCTTGACCGTAACGGCCGAGCCCCAATACGGCAAAGGTTTTATTTTTCATATGATCCTCCTGCTTGTTATTAACCGACGCGCACGTCTTCGGTCGGATTTTTAATGTTATTTTCCGTATCTTTTTTTATTGCAAAGGCAACGGCGAGGGAGATCGGTCCTACACGCCCCAGGTACATTGTGACGGTGACGATCAGCCGCCCGATGGTATTGAGTGTTGGTGTCAGCGCGCGGGACAGACCGACGGTAGCCGTGGCACTGACGGTTTCAAAAAGTATGTCCAACGCAGGAGCATTCATTGCGCCGGCGAGCGCGACAGCGGAAATAAATGCGATGGCGGCAGACATACACGTAACGCCGATGGCTTTGTGTACGGCGGATTTGGGGACGGTGCGACCAAACAATACGACTTCATTGCGGCTTTTGATTGCGGCGACGGCAGCTGCTGTCAAGACAGCAAAGGTGACCGTCTTAACACCGCCTGCCGTGCCGACAGGGGAGCCGCCGATAAACATCCACAGCATAGCGATCAACGCCGAGGAGTTGCTTAGTCCTTCCTGCGGGATGGTAAAGAAACCCGCGGTTCGCGTGGTGACCGATTGGAAGAA
>JAZOCG010000166.1:0-2003 GCA_045596345.1 Acutalibacteraceae bacterium | reverse complement strand
TGTCATCTACCTCGGCGCACCACCAATAGGTGTCGGGATCTTGCACCACACGGGTCGCATAGGTCGGCACGCGGCGCAGCATCTCTCCGTTGTGCCACACGATCGCCTGCACCTTCTGCCCGATCTGAAGGGCATCCTTGCCCGTGAGGGTGACCTCAAACACGCCGTTTTCCAGTCGCGTCATCGGGCAGGCGGGGGTGTCCCAGCCGTTAAAGTCGCCCGTGAAGAACATCGCCTCGGCGGCGGGTGCCCATTCGCGGTACACCCAGCCGTCTTTCGTCGGATGGATGCCGAAATACGCGTGTCCGTTGGCAAAATCCGTCAGACTGCCGTCTTTGCCGACCAGTTCGGCGCGCTTTTGGGCATAATTCTCCACCCGCAGAGCCAGATCATCGGCGTGCGGTGCGAGATACGGGTCGATTTTGAGGATGTTGGGCAGTTTCATCGGCAGTAACTCCTTTTCGTGCTTTCACTTAGTATTTTACCACATTTTACCCACATCTACAAGGTGAAACAGCGCAGAAAAAGGGGTGGATTTTTTGTGAAAAAGGCGATAAAATCCGCGAAAAACGGCGAATTTCGCCCATCTTGTCGCTTGTTGTTGTCCCTGCCACAAGATATGGTGCATCTACCGGAAAAATGTTGCGCCGAAAATGAAATGAAACGCGAGAAACAGAGCAAAACGGCGTAAAATCAAGAGAAATCGAGAGAACGAGGGATGTAAATTAAAAAAACGGGAATTTGGGTATTGACAGCGTTTTTTGGATGTGGTATTATAACACCCGTTCAGTAGAACGACCCTCCCGTCGCGTGTTTGCGATTTCTGCTGAGGGAGAGTCCCCGATGGGCGTGATTAACCCGACGCCCCAACATGATTAGGAGGAAACTACTATGACTTTTATGGAAAAAGCCGGTCAGGTCGAGCGTAAATGGTACGTCATCGACGCCGCCGGTAAGCCCCTTGGTCGCGTGGCTGCTCAGGCGGCTGTCCTGCTGCGCGGCAAGCACAAGCCCACCTTCACCCCCCACGTCGACTGCGGTGACAACGTTATCGTCATCAACTGCGCGAAGGCTGTCCTCACGGGCAAGAAGCTCGAGCAGAAGAAGTGGTATCGTCACACCGGCTGGATCGGCAACATGAAGGAGACCAAGTACGCCACGCTGATGGCGCAGCGTCCCGAGAAGGCGATGGAGCTGGCGGTTGGCGGTATGATCCCCAACAACCACATCGGTCGTGCGGCTGAGACTCGCCTGCACTGCTTCGCGGGTGCGGAGCATCCCCACGCATCCCAGAAACCCGAAGCGTTTGAGCTGTAATGAAGGAGGCAATTACGATGGATTACAATTCTAGACCCTTTTTCTACGGCACCGGTCGCCGTAAATCCTCTGTTGCCCGCGTGCGTCTGTACCAGGGCACCGGCAAGGTGACCATCAACGGCCGTGATATCGACGATTATTTCGGTCTTGAGACCCTGAAGCTGATCGTGCGTCAGCCGCTCAACCTCACGGGGCTTACCGAGAAGTTTGACATTGAGTGCCGCGTTGCCGGCGGTGGCGTGTCCGGTCAGGCGGGCGCGATCCGTCACGGTGTCGCCCGTGCTCTGCTGCAGTACGACAGCGAAGGTCTGCGTTCCGCGCTCAAGAAGGCAGGCTTCCTGACCCGCGATCCTCGTATGAAGGAGCGTAAGAAGTACGGTCTCAAGGCCGCTCGTAGAGCTCCCCAGTTCTCGAAGCGTTAAGGTTTCGAAGCACGCACAGATTATTTGTCTGTACAAAGAACGCATACCCGCTTAGGTGTGCGTTCTTTTCTTATACGAGCGGCCGGATGTATCGGCAGAAACGTGGGCAAATGGCGCGAAAGCGGCATTTGCGAGAGGCGGGGATACGCATTGCCGGACTAGACGAACTTGGCACCGCCTCGGCTGCCCGTCGTGCACCGCAGTTCAGCAAGCGCTGATTTCAGAGATCGTACAATACTGTATGTATGCACAAGACCGCAAGTC
>JAZOCG010000165.1:0-7856 GCA_045596345.1 Acutalibacteraceae bacterium | reverse complement strand
AATGAAACCGATGGAGGAGATAATATGACGAAAATCGATGTATTTTCCGGCTTTTTGGGTGCGGGCAAGACCACGTTGATCAAAAAGCTTATTAAAGAGGCATATGCCGGGGAGAAACTGGTGTTGATCGAGAACGAGTTTGGCGAGATCGGCATTGACGGCGGCTTTCTTAAAGAATCCGGTATTGAGATCACCGAAATGAACTCCGGCTGTATTTGCTGTAGTCTGGTCGGAGATTTCACCGAGGCACTCGGCGAGGTGTTGACGCAGTTTTCACCGGATCGTATTCTGATCGAGCCGTCCGGTGTCGGTAAACTTAGCGATGTCATTCGAGCAGTGGAAAAAGTTGCTGTGCACGATGTGAAGTTGAATAGCTTTACAACGATTGCGGATGCGACAAAGTGCCGTGTTTATATGAAGAACTTCGGCGAGTTCTATAACGACCAGATCGAGCATGCGGGTTGTATCGTGCTCAGCCGCACCGATGGGATGACAGAGGAGAAACTGGCTGCCTGTGTTGAGTTGTTGCGTACTCGCAACGCTACTGCGACGATCGTGACAACCCCTTGGTCACAACTGAATGGAGCTCAGATTCTCTCGGCGATGGAACAAACGAACACGCTGGAGGCAGCGATGTCTTCATTGGAGCATGAGGAGGTTTGCCCCGAGTGTGGTCATCATCACCATCACGACGAAGAACACCATCATGAAGAGCATCACCATCACGAGGAACAGCATCATCATCACGATCACGATGAAGATTGCCACTGCCACGATCACGAACATCATCATCACGAGCACCATCGTGATGATGAGTGCCACTGCCACGAGCATCATAACCACGAACACCATCATCACCATCACGCAGATGAAGTGTTTACGAGCTGGGGTGTTGAAACGGCGATCACTTACACAAAAGATGCTATACTTTGCGCGTTGGATGCATTGCAGGATGAGCACCGTTTCGGTATGGTGCTGCGTGCAAAAGGTATTGTCGCGGGCGAGAACGGTCAATGGATCCACTTTGACTATGTTCCCGGTGCCCCCGATGTGCGTATCGGCGCAGCGGATGTGATTGGCAGACTGTGCGTTATCGGCTCTCAGCTCGACAAGACGGCGATAGCGGAGTTGTTCCGCGTTTCCTATACCGAGGAGGCGTAAGATGGAAATACCTGTATATCTTTTTACCGGTTTCCTTGATGCCGGCAAGACATCGTTCATCCAAGGAACGCTGGAAGACGCTCGCTTTAACAGCGGTGAGCGTACGCTGGTGTTGTTGTGTGAGGACGGAGAGATCGAACCGGATGTTAGTCGCTATCCTGCCAAGAATGTCTTTATCGAGCATATCACCGGGCAAGAGGAACTGACAGTCCAGAATCTCACATCACTGCAAAAGAAGCATCGAGCACAACGTGTGATAATTGAATACAACGGTATGTGGCTGCTCTCGGTTCTGTTCAACAATATGCCGAAAAACTGGGTCATTTATCAAGAGATGCTGTTTGCGGACGCCAACACCTTTGTCGCGTACAACACCAATATGCGGAATTTGGTGGTGGACAAGCTCGGATCGCCTGAGTTGGTCGTGTTCAATCGTGCAAAAAAAGGGCTGGATAAAATGGCTCTGCACAAAATCGTGCGTGGCGTGTCCCGTCGTGCGGATATCGCTTATGAGTACGGCGAGAACGATGTGGAATACGATGACATTGAGGATCCGTTACCGTTTGATAAAAACGCGGAGGAGATTCGGATTGCCGACAGCGACTATGCGCTGTGGTATCGCGATCTGTCGGAAGAGCTTAATACGTATGACGGAAAAACCGTGACGTTTAAAGGACAGGTTGTAGTTGACCGATCGGTTCCTAATGGATGCTTTATCATCGGACGTCCTTTGATGACGTGTTGTGTGGACGATATCCGCTTTGCGGGGCTTGCTTGCGAGTGGGCTGGGGCGGCATCGCTTAAAAGCCGTCAGTGGGTGAAGGTGACTGCCTTAATTCATATACGTGAACACGCTTGCTACGGGCGAATCGGTCCCGTATTGACGGCTGTTTCGGCGGAAACAACGGATGCGCCCGAAAACGAGGTAGCAACCTTTTACTGATGAATAAAGCAAATTGGCTGAAATTGGTGATTAAATACGCGTTTTTACCTAAAAATTAGCAATATTCACAAGAAAGAGCTTGTAAATTTTGCAAAACAGCCGAAAAAGAAAATTGTGCTTGCAAAACATTCTTGAAAGGTGTATAGTAATACTAACGGCGGTTTTTTCGCTGTTTGTGTATGTCCAAATGCGGTTCGTGCCGCTGGAATATAATTTTATGGAGGTATATCGCTATGAACAAGGTAGAACTCATTGCCGCTGTTGCGGAAAAGGCCGGTCTGACCAAGAAAGATGCTGAGAAAGCTGTTGCTGCTGTTGTCGGCTCCATCGAGGCTGCTCTGGTTGCCGGTGAGAAGGTTCAGCTGATCGGTTTCGGTACTTTCGAGGTTCGTGAGCGTGCTGCTCGCATGGGTCGTAACCCCCAGACGAAGGAAGCTATCAAGATTGCTGCTTCCAAGCAGCCCGTCTTCAAGGCCGGCGCGGCTCTGAAGAACGCTGTGAAATAAACACTGCACGATTAAAGCCGTCCGAACTGGACGGCTTTTTTTGTCATCTCAGGAGGATCATTATGCGTTTGGATAAATATCTGAAAGTATCTCGTTTAATTAAACGCCGCACGGTTGCGAATGAGGCCTGCGACGCGGGCAAAGTGTTGGTGAATGACAAACCTGCGCGAGCGTCGTATGACGTCAAGGTGGGGGATGTGATCGAGATCACCCTCGGTGCGCGTCAATTGCGCGCACGTGTTGTTGCGGTACAGGAAACGGTAGCGAAAAATGATGCCGCTATGCTGTACGAAGTATTGCCTTAATGCATATCACCCCTGCGCCTGTCATAGATATGGATAGGAGAGAACAGGGGGCGTAATTATGGAACGAAGCGAAAAACTGCCGATGATGCCGCATCAACTGATCTTGCAGGAAAGACAACAGGCGGAGCTGACGGGTGTGTCGGATGTGGACAGTTTTGATGAAACAGCTGTGATCGCCTATACGTCGCTAGGCGAGTTGATCATACGCGGAACCGGTCTGCATATTAAACGCTTAGATCTGGAGTGCGGTGTATTGTCGGTTGAAGGCAACATCCGCGCGCTGGAATACACCGACAACCGAAAGAACGGTGGGTTTTTCGGGCGGCTATTCCGATAATGATGATGGAATGGATGGGTCATCAGCAGATCCTGTTGCTTTGTCAAAGTGTTGGTCTGGGCATCTGTTTAGGATTTGTGTTTTCTTTGTGTAACACCGTGTCAAAATCGCGCCGACACCGGCGGTTAATGTTTATATGCGATGCGCTGTTTTTCGTAATAGCGTCCTTGATCACGTTTTTCTTTTCACTGGCAATAATGGATGGTCAGTTACACCCACTGTTGTTTGGGGGGTGTCTTGTCGGATTTGTTCTGCAACACATCACGATCGGTCGTTATTTGAGTAGATGGCTCTACCGCTTCGGTCGTTGGTTTCATCGTGCGTTGACCTGCGTGTTGGCGTGGGTGACATTGCCTGTTCGGCTGTTATTCTCGGGTATACGGCGCGTTTTGTTTACCGTTTTTACTAAAAAAGAGAAAAATGCCAAAAAAACTCGAAAAAAATCCGCTTTTTTTCAAAAAAACACTTGAAATTTTAACGGTTTATATGTAGAATAGATTATGTAATTTTATTTCTATGACTGTAGGGAGGTGGCAACATGAAAGCGAAACGCCGGCAAAAGAAAAAAGTCAGTCTCGTATTCCGTGTTGTCATCGTGGCGGTTGTTGCGTTTGGGTTCTTCAAATTGGTGCAGATTCAGATGCAACTCAACGAAAAGCAAGCGGAGATCGATGCGCTGGCTGAACGCAAGGCGGTAGAAGAGATCTATCTTGAGGACCTACAGGATAAAGTGGATAACATTGACGATAATCTCGAGCAATATTTGCGCGAGGACGGCTATGTCGGTCCGAGCGATCAAGTGTATCAGTTTGTTAACTAGGGGGATTCTGGAAGTCTATGCAGGTTGAGGTTGGAGCGATTCTCGAAGGAACTGTAACAGGTATCACAAAGTTTGGTGCGTTTGTCGAGTTGCCGGACAAGAAAACGGGTATGGTGCACATCTCTGAGGTGGCATCGACATATGTTAAAGAGATTCGCGATTTCATCACAGAAGGTCAGCAAGTGAAGGTTAAGGTTCTCAGTATCAGCGAAGACGGTAAGATCAGTCTTTCGATGAAGAAGGCCGCACCCCCCGCACCGCGCACCTCAGCACCGCGTCGGCAGACGTTTTCCGGTCGTCCGGATACTGTTGAGTGGAATTCCTCCGCGCCGCGTAGTGAGAGTTTTGAGGATATGATGAGCCGATTCAAGGCTGCCAGCGACGAGAAGTTTTCTGACATCAAACGTTCTATGGACAGTAAGCACGGCGGATTTACACGTAAGACGCCCCGTGGCGGCCAATAACAAGTAGCTTTTATGAAAGGGACCGCTTTTCTCTTAATCGGAGAAATGTGAGCCCTTTCTTGCTGTTTACGAGCGGTTGGTATCTGCCGTATGAGTGAGAGGGAAAGGTGCAGAATGAAGGAATTGATCGAATTTTGTGCTCCGTGCCTGTTTGGCATCGAGGGAATCTTGGGCGATGAGCTGCGCCGTCTCGGCGCGGAGAATGTTCGCCCTGAGAATGGTCGTGTGTTGTTTTGCGGCGATTTGGCAATGCTTGCACGTGCCAACATCTCATCGCGCTATGCGGAACGGATATTGATCGTGATGGGGCGATTTACGGCTCGCACATTTGATGAATTGTTCGAGGGCGTGCGTGCGCTTACCTGGGAACGGTGGATCGGGCGAGCAGATGCGTTTCCAGTAAAGGGTTGGTCGCTCAATTCTCAGCTTCACAGCGTTCCCGATTGCCAGTCGATCATCAAGAAGGCGATTGTCGAACACCTGCGTGAAGCGTATGACACACGCTTTCTTAACGAAACGGGAAGTAAATGTCAGGTGCAGTTTACGTTGATGAAGGACGAGGCGACCTTAATGCTTGACACCAGCGGTGCGGGCTTGCATAAACGCGGTTATCGCGCGCTGGCGGGCGGCGCACCGATCAAGGAAACGTTGGCGGCAGCGATTGTAGACGTCACCCGAGCACGGCGTGCGCGGTTGGTCTGCGATCCTTGTTGCGGGTCGGGTACTCTGCTGATCGAGGCGGCTCTCGCCGCTAAAGGGATTGCGCCGGGTATTCGTCGCGGCTTCTCTGCGATGCACTGGGATAGCATCCCGCAGAATGTGTGGAAAGATGAACGTGAGCGTGCTCGCGGATTTGAACGTGACGTCATCTTTGCGGCTCGCGGCGGCGACATTGATGCCGATGTGCTTGCGCTCGCAAACGAGAATGCCGCGAAAGCGGGTGTGGGCGAGTGTGTTCACACGATGCAGGCGGATCTCCGCTCGTTCACGCCTGACGGCGACAGCGGCACGGTGTTGTGCAACCCGCCGTACGGTGAACGTTTAATGGATGTGAAGGCGGCCGAGGAACTTTACCGCGTGATGGGGAAGGTGTTTGTGCCGAAGGACGGCTGGAGTTATGCGATCATCAGCCCGCACGAACAGTTTGAAGACCTGTTTGGTCGCCCTGCAGATAAACGGCGGAAATTATATAACGGTATGCTGAAATGTCAGCTGTATATGTACTATAAGTAAGGAATATTAAAGGAGGCGTTATGTGTGCGTCATGTGTTTATTCTCAACCCCTGTGCGGGGAAGAAACAGACGGCATTAACATTACGCGAACAAATAGTGGCGTATTTTGCCGCTCATCCGCAAGAGGAGTACAGCATTCGTTTGACGGACGGTGTTGGTGCGGCGACCCGTATTGCACAAGAAGAATGTGCTAAGGAGGACGCGGTACGTTTATATGCTTGCGGCGGCGATGGTACCCTACAGGAGACGGCGAGCGGTATCCCGCTGTATAGTGCAGCTCAGCTGACGGTCGTACCTTGCGGCTCCGGCAACGATTATGTACGCACCTTCGGCGGTGCCGAGGGATTTCTCGATTTGCCGTCGCTTATTGAGGGTGAAGAGGTTTTGGTTGACGCGGTGGATTGCGACGGGAAGCTGTCGCTTAACATTGCGGCGATCGGTATGGATGCTAAGGTCGCGGCGAAAATGAATCGGTATAAGCACCTGCCTGGCGTAAACGGGTCGCTCGCGTATAATTTGGCGATTGTTGATGTGTTCTGCCATCCGATCGGGGATGAGATGGACATCGTTATTGCGAGCGAAAACGGCACTGTCGAGCGAAAAGGGAAGTATTTTCTCGCCTTAGCCGCGAATGGGCAATATTACGGCGGCGGTTATCACGGTGCGCCGCACGCGATCGAGAATGACGGATTACTGGATTTCGTACTGGTAAAAAAGATCAGCCGATTCCGCGTGCTTCCTTTCCTGAAAAAGTATAAGGCAGGCGACTACGACGATCTGTCGTATTGTGAACATATCCGCGGCACGGCGATGACCGTTACCGCAAAAAAGGATACCTATTGTACAGTAGACGGAGAGTGTACCTGTCAGAACCGTATGACCTTCTCGATTTTACCTTCTGCGTATCGCTTTGTTGTGCCACGTTCAGTTGCACTGAGGAGAAACACTACGACAAATTCGACGAATGCAGACAAAGTCGGGGCAAGTTTATGAACTTTTTTTAAAAATATGAATTTTCTCCCAAATTTTACTTGATTTTTTAAAAAAATGGGGTACAATAGATTTAGCACTCGCGACAATAGAGTGCTAACGTTGCTTTTGTAATATTTTTTAGGAGGCTGTTATATGTCTATTAAACCGTTAGCAGACCGTGTGGTTCTGCAGTTTGTTGAAGCCGAGGATACCACCAAGAGCGGTATTATTCTCGCGGGTGCAGCGAAGGAAAAGCCGCAGGTTGCGGAGGTTGTCGCTGTCGGTCCCGGCGGCAATGTTGAGGGTAAGGATATCACGATGTATGTTAAGGTCGGCGATAAGGTGCTGATCTCTCGTTACGGCGGCACGGAAGTCAAACTGGACGGCGTGGAGTACACCATTGTTCGTCAGAATGATATTCTCGCAATCGTAGAATAACATACACTCAGACTATTTTTGGAGGTTTGTATTATGGCAAAAGAAATTCTGTACGGCGAAGATGCTCGCAAGGCTTTGCAGGCGGGCGTTGATCAGCTCGCCAACACCGTAAAGATCACTCTTGGTCCGCGCGGTCGTAATGTTGTTTTGGATAAGAAATTCGGCGCACCGCTGATCACTAACGACGGTGTTACCATCGCTAAGGAGATCGAGCTGGATAACGCGTTTGAAAATATGGGTGCTCAGCTTGTCAAGGAAGTATCCATCAAGACAAACGATGTGGCTGGTGACGGTACCACCACCGCGACGCTGCTCGCACAGGCTCTTATCCGTGAGGGTATGAAAAATGTTGCCGCGGGTGCTAATCCGATGGGTGTCAAGAAGGGTATCCAGGCGGCTGTCAGCGCGGTTGTTGAAGAAGTTAAGGCGAACTCCAAGAAGGTCAGCGGCACCGAAGATATTGCTTCTGCGGCAACCATCTCCGCGGGCGATGCGGTTATCGGTCAGCTGATCGCGGAAGCGATGGAAAAGGTATCTGCCGACGGTGTCATCACGGTCGAGGAGTCTAAGACTGCCGATACCTACACCGAAGTTGTTGAGGGTATGCAGTTCGACCGCGGTTACATCACGCCGTATATGGTCACCGATACCGATAAGATGGAAGCGGTGATTGATGA
>JAZOCG010000164.1:0-5674 GCA_045596345.1 Acutalibacteraceae bacterium | reverse complement strand
CACGGGTAACATCCTCTACCACGGGCGCGTTGGGACGCACAGCAGGCATCACCATCGTCGCAGGCTCGACCGTAGGAGAGGTGTCTATCGGCTCATTGATCTTGTCAGGACGCTCTTTGCTCGCTTCATCCACCAACGGTTCAGCGGGCATGTCATCCCGTCCCGAAGAAATATCCATACTCGGCGCGGACGTTTCCTCTGACATTGGTTCTAGCGTCGGTTCGGACGGCAGTATCGTTTCCTGCGGCTTTTCTTCCGACGGCTGGACATCATGCCAACCGATCGGCTTTAGCCCCCAGTCTTCCCAAGCCTCTTCCAGAACATCGTCGTCTTCCGTCTCGCGACGACGCAGCCAACCGAACAGCCTCTTTTTCTTCGGCAGTGCGGGCTCTTCCTCCACCAGAACGGTTTCACTCGGCAAAAGCCGTTCCTGATGCGGCTCATCATCCACCGACGGCAAAACGTCCGGCTCTCGTGTCACCTCTTCGGGCGGCTCAACCGACGTATCGGCAACGATTGACTCAACCGCCGTCGGCTGCTCCTTCGGAAGGGGCGAAGCCTGCTCCGCCTTGTTTTTTAACAATTCATTAACCAGTTCATCCAAGTCGATATTCCCTTTGTGCAATCCGTCTTGCATTCGTGAATTCTCTCCTTTTTACTGCCGTTTTATCGGTTAATTGCTTTAATGCCTTTACGTTGGCGCGCCACCTCGTACAGCACGATGCCGCATGCAACCGAGGCGTTGAGCGAGTTAATACGACCACTCATCGGTAGGGAGAGCACAAAATCGCAATTCTCCCGCACCAAACGGCTGACTCCTCGCCCCTCTGAGCCGACAACCAGTGCCATCGCACCCGTTAAATCGGTCGCACACCAATCCTCTCCATCCATATCCAGACCGTAGATCCACATGCCGCGATCTTTCATCTCTTTGAGCGCATCGGTAACATTCGCCACCCGCGCAACGGGGACATATTCTACCGCACCTGCCGACGCCTTATATACCGCGCCCGTTAGACCGACTGAACGACGACGCGGAACCACCACACCGTGCGCCCCTGCCGCTTCGGCGGTGCGCAGGATCGCGCCAAGATTATGCGGATCCTCCAATTCATCACACACGATAAAGAACGGCGGTTCGCCCTTCTCCTCTGCCGCGGCAAACAAATCATCGAGCGACACGTAATCCTTACACGCAGCAACAGCGATCACACCCTGATGATTCGCCGCCATCGCATCCAGCTTACGGCTGTCGGTCTCCTTAACGGGGATACCGTTGTCGCGACAACGGGCGATGATCGCACCGATACTCCCTTGTCGCTCACCGCGCGCAATAAGCACGCTATCCAACGGGCGACCGGATTTGAGTGCTTCCATCACCGCATTTCGACCGACAATATGATCTTCATAGCGTTTTTGCTCAAATTGTTCCATAATGTTCTCCTATATGGGCATAATAATCCATAATCACTCCATTACTATACCATATATTGTGTTAAAAAACAAGGCATAACAGCAAAAAATTCATAAATATCACCAAATACGTCGCGTGTCGACATTTTGCAAAATTTCGCATGTTAACAAATAAGCATTATATATTGACAAAATGATGCAATAAATAGTATAATATTATGCAACAAAGCTCTATGGAGGCATTAAATGATGGAAAATTATTCTGCAATCGCGACCTTCATCGGCGCAGCAGCCGCATTGCTGTTCGCCGTGTTTACCGCGCGCAAGGTGTTGAAATTTCCCGAAGGAACCGATCGGATGAAGGCGATCTCCGCATCCATCCGCGCAGGTGCTAACGCATTCCTCAAAAGACAGTACGTGATCGTATCCGTCTTCTTTGCGGTTGTGTTCGCTATTCTGTGCGCAATGGCTGCCGCCAAACTGCTGACGTGGTTCGTTCCCTTCGCTTTTGTGACCGGCGGTTTCTTCTCGGCACTGTCCGGCTTCATCGGCATGAAGATCGCCACCGCTGCCAATGCGCGCACGGCAAACGCGTGCCGCGAGGGTCTTAACCGCGGATTGCGCATTGCGTTCTCCGCAGGCTCGGTGATGGGCTTCACCGTCGTCGGTCTGGGTCTTCTGGATATTTCCATCTGGTTTTCCCTGCTAAAATTTGTCTTCAATCTGCCTGCGAATGAGATCACAGGCGCGATGATCACCTTCGGTATGGGTGCTTCCTCGATGGCACTGTTCGCCCGCGTAGGCGGCGGTATCTTTACCAAGGCCGCGGATGTCGGTGCTGACCTTGTCGGTAAGGTGGAAGCGGGCATCCCCGAGGACGATCCCCGCAACCCCGCCGTTATCGCAGATAACGTCGGCGACAACGTCGGTGATGTCGCGGGCATGGGTGCGGACCTGTACGAGTCCTATGTCGGCTCCGTCATCTCCGCCGCCGCGCTCGGTGTTGCCGCGTTTGGCAACTTTGCTGCTTTGACCCTGCCGATGCTCATTGCCGCGGTCGGTATTCTCTGTTCCATCATCGGCACCTTCTTCGTCAGCACGAAGGAAGGCGCATCGCAGAAAAATCTACTCGCCGCTCTCAGCCGCGGTACCAACCTATCTGCCATCCTCATCGCCATTGCCTCTTTCCCGCTGGTGTACTTTATTCTCGGCGCAGAGAACTGGAAGATGTATTTTGCTATTATCGCAGGATTGATCGCGGGCGTGCTCATCGGACAAGCAACGGAGTATTTCACCTCTGACACGTACAAGCCCACCCGCAAGCTCGCCGCCTCTTCCGAGACAGGCTCGGCGACCATCATCATCAGCGGTATCTCGCTCGGTATGCTGTCTACCGCCCTGCCGATCATCATCATCGCGGTTTGCGTCCTGGTTGCCTATTTTGTATCCGGCGGTGCGGCTTCCGCGTCGATGGGTCTTTACGGCATCGCACTCGCCGCGGTCGGTATGCTATCCACCCTCGGTATCACCCTTGCGACCGATGCTTACGGTCCTGTCGCGGATAACGCGGGCGGTATCGCCGAGATGGCGGGCCTTGAAAAAGAGGTGCGCCAGCGCACCGATGCGTTGGATGCGTTGGGTAACACCACCGCCGCTACCGGCAAGGGCTTCGCGATTGGCTCCGCCGCGCTGACCGCCCTTGCGTTGATGGCATCCTACATCGATAAGGTCCACACCATCGAGGGCGGCGCACAAAAGCTTGCCAACCTCAGCTTGATGAACCCCACCGTGCTTATTGGTCTGTTTATCGGTGCTTGTCTGCCGTTTGTGTTTGCCGCGCTGACGATGGAATCCGTCGGTCGCGCCGCGCAAAGCGTGGTCAAAGAAGTGCGCCGTCAGTTCCACGAGATCACGGGTCTGATGGAAGGCAAAGCCGAGGCGGATTACGCCAAATGCGTCGATCTCTGTACCAAGTCCAGTCTGCGCGAGATGGTGCTCCCCACCATTGTCGCTGTCGTCGTTCCCGTTGCGGTCGGCTTACTTCTCGGCTGTACAGGCGTCGTCGGTATGCTCGCGGGCGCAACGGCATCGGGCTTCCTGATGGCGGTGTTTATGTCCAACTCGGGCGGTGCCTGGGATAACGCCAAAAAGCACATCGAAGGCGGTGCTTTTAACGGCAAAGGCTCGGACAACCATAAGGCCGCCGTCGTCGGCGACACCGTCGGCGATCCTTTCAAAGACACCTCGGGTCCTGCGATCAACATTCTCATTAAACTCCTGTCGATGGTGTCGATCGTGTTCGCCTCGTTGGTTGTTTCGTTCAGCTTACTGTAATCACAAAATCCCCCGACCTTATAGTCGGGGGATTTTTCAGCAAACGCAAAAGCCGAAGGCAAGAGCCTTCGGCTTTTTGTTTGTCTTATTCTTCGTCGTCGGGGCGATCCCAGTTGTGCCACACGTTCTGCACGTCGTCGTTGTCCTCAAGCAGATCGAGCAGCTTTTCCATATTTTTCGCCGCATCGGGATCCGCAATCTCGCTGAGCACATCGGGCACCATCTGAATCTCCGCCGTGATAAAAGTGTACCCTTTCGCCTCGAGGTCATCACGCACACCCGAGAAATCCTCCGGCTCGGTGGTGATCTCGAACACATCCTCGTCTGCTGAGAAATCGGCGGCACCCGCCTCCAGCGCATCCTCCATCACCTTATCCTCGTCGAGATCCTCCGCCTCAACGATGAGAATGCCCTTTTGGTTAAACATAAAGCTGACACAGCCGGTCTGTCCCATATTACCGCCGCACTTATCGAAATAGTGGCGCAGATCCGCCGCCGTGCGGTTACGGTTATCGGTCAGCGTTTCCACGATCACGGCGATACCGCTCGGACCGTAACCTTCGTACTGCAACGCCTCGTAGTTATCCGCATTGCCCTCACCCGCCGCTTTCTTGATGATGCGATCAATATTGTCATTGGGCACATTGTTCGCTTTCGCTTTTGCAATGGCATCGCGCAGCTTGGAGTTGGAGGAAGGATCGGCACTGCCGCCCTCCTTCACCGCCACGGCGATCTCACGACCCATTTTGGTGAAGATCTTCGCTTTCTGACCGTCGGTCTTCTCTTTCTTACGCTTAATATTGTTCCATTTGGAATGTCCTGACATGGAATGATCCCCTTACTATATAAAATATTCGTCATTTATGATACCATAAATCACACGCTTTTGCAACCCCAAATTACAGCTCCTGCCAAAACGCGTTGATCTCAGCAGCGGTGGCAAACACCCGCCCTTGGATAAGCTGTGCCGACCCTCCGCCACGGGCGTTCAGCCGCTCCTTGAGTACGGCGGCAAAGGCGGGCAGATCACCGCCAGACACGGCGTAGGTATAACCATTCTCGTCATCACCCGCAAATGCGGCACATAAGCCCCCAACCTTGGAGGATGCCGAAAGTGCCAGATCGCGCAAACTCTCTCCATCCATTGCTTGTTCAATAAACAGCGCACGACCGCTGTCGGGTGCAAGCATCTCCAGTCGCAAGGAAAGTGTCTCTTTCCTTGCGGCAGTAAGCTCTCGCGAAAGCGCGTCACGCTGGGCGAGCAGACGCTCAACGCCATCCTTCACCGCGTGTTGTTTGACCGACAGCGCGGCGGCGATCGCCGCGGTTTGGGTGTAGCGCATCCGATAATCCCGCAGAGCATCCAACCCGCACTGCATATGAATACGCACACCGCCCTTATAGCGAATAAAATCCAGCAGTTTGATCAGCCCTACCTGCCCGGTCGTCGCCACGTGAGGCGCACAGCAAGCACAGCGGTCAAGCCCATCGATAGTGACGATACGCACCGCGCCATCGATTTCCTTCTTACTGCGATAATCCATCGTCGCCAACTCATCAGCGGACGGATACACCGCCGTCACGGTGCGGTTATCTGTCACCGCGCGGTTGGCGAGCTCCTCCACCTCGTCGAGCTGTTCGCGGGTAAGCTCCCCGTCTAGGTCTAAGGTCACGTCTTCGGTTCCGAGGTGGAACCCGACATTCTCATAGCCGTACAAGCGGTGGATGATGCCGCAGACAATATGCTCGCCCGTATGCTTCTGCATCCGCAGAAAACGGGCATCCCAGTCAAGCACGCCGTCCACTGTCCGACCAACAATCAGCGGGGCGGCAACCATATGGACAATCGTGTCGCCGACCATCTGCACATCCATTACCGGCACACCGTCCAGCGTGCCGCTGTCCGCCGCCTGTCCACCCCCTTCGG
>JAZOCG010000163.1:0-6750 GCA_045596345.1 Acutalibacteraceae bacterium | reverse complement strand
ATCCCCTTTAATATGGCGGCAGAGGAGGGTACGCGCCGCGTTATCAACGACCACTCCACTATTGGGTTGGTGATCACCACCGACGGCAGTATCACCGACATTCCGCGCGAGGAATATGCCGCCGCGGAGGAGCGGGTCGTGCGGGAGCTTAAAGAAATCAACAAGCCGTTTGCGGTGCTTCTCAACGCCGTCGACCCTCACGCACCCGCCACGCAGACATTGGCGGCTCAGTTGAGCGACAAATACGGTGTACCGGTGGTGGCGGTCAACTGCCGCGATATGGCACAGCAGGAAATAGCCACTGTTCTGGAAGCGGTGCTATCGCAGTTCCCGCTCAAGGAGATCGGGGTGGCTTTGCCGCGCTGGGTGATGCAACTCGAGCGCACCCATCCCGTGCGCGCGGCGATCACACAGGCAGTGCGCGGCGCGTCGGTCGGCGTCGAGCGCGTGCGGGATACTGCGCGGTTTGCCGAAGGACTGTGTCGCTGCGAGTATGTTGAAGCCGCGTCCCCCGAAAGGGTGGATCTCGGCACGGGTGTCGCGACGGTGACGGTGATGCTGCAGCCGCAACTGTTCTATCAGATTCTGGGTGAGGTGACGGGTCTGGAGATCGCGGATGAGGGCGCGTTGATGGCGAGTATGCTGGAGATGGCGCAGACCGCGAAGAAATATGAGAAGATCCGCGGCGCGCTCGAACAGGTCGAGGCGACAGGCTACGGCATCGTGATGCCTGAGATGGAGGAAATGACCCTCGAGGAGCCCGAACTTCTGCGGCAGAGCGGGCGATACGGTGTGCGTCTGCGCGCCGCCGCGCCGTCCATCCATATGATGAAAGCGCAGATCACCACCGAGGTCAGCCCCATCGTTGGGTCGGAGCGGCAGAGCGAGGAGTTGGTCAGCTATTTGCTCGGACAGTTTGCGGAAGAACCGAGCCGTATCTGGGAGTCGAATATTTTCGGTACGTCGCTGTACGGGTTGGTCAACGAGGGGTTACACAACAAACTGCATCATATGCCCGAGGACGCGCGACAAAAGCTGAAGGAAACGGTCGAGCGCATTATTAACGAGGGCTGTAACGGGTTGATCTGTATAATCGTGTGATGGGGTAGCGTATGGTAAAACAAGATTATCAGACCGCTGTCGCGCAGGCGGCGGTGCGACAGCAACGACTGGAAGAGAGAAAGATGCTCGCCGCCGCGCAAGAAGAAAAGCAAAAGCCGCCGCGCTCGGTCGGCGGTTGGCAGGTGGTGGCGGTGCAGTGTATCGCCTGCGCCGTCATACTGCTGCTCGCCTTGTTTGTGCGGGTCGGCGGCGGAAGTGCGTATGAAGAATTGCGGCAAGGGTTCAGCGACAGCCTGCGCAGTAACGACCTGATGGCGGCACTCGCGCAGTTGTGGGATGGTGAGCCGACAGATACCCTGTCGAGTGACCCGCTTGAGGAGAACGGCGACTACCCACCCGAAACATCACAGCCGAATGCTTGAGGGTCGCGTTGGCGGTGTGCACTATCGGCTAAGCTTATTATTTCCCGCTCTGTTGACGGGGATGCTGCTTGCACGGGCAGACTCGCTCGCGGTAACCTGTGTGCTGGCATCGGCGATGCACGAGGGCGGACATCTGCTGATGATGCTCGCCCTCGGCTGCCCGCCGCAGGTGTGTACCCTCGGCGCGTTTGGTATGCGTATCGAGATGGGTGCTGAGCGGATGGTCGGGTATCGCCGTAATATCCTGATCTCTCTTGCGGGACCGATGGTCAATCTTATAGCGGCGTCGCTGTTATGGGCGTGCGGCAGTGCGGGGACGGCGGTGGTGCATATCACGCTCGCGATTCTTAATCTGTTGCCTGCGGCGGCACTCGACGGCGGGCAAATTGTGCGTTGTGTCTTATGCCTTGCGGGCAAGGAGACGCAAGCCGACGGGTGGCTACGCCTGTTATCGGCGGCGGTGTTGCTGCCGCTTGCCGCAGCGGCGTTTTGGCTGTTTCTGATGGAGCAGAGGAACGTCACGTTGCTTATTGTCTGCGGGTATCTGTGTGCACTCATTTTCTTTCACCAATAAAAAATTCAAAAAACCTCTTGACAGCGGGGATAAATGCTGTTATAATCTTCGAGAAAACAAAGCAGAACGTTAGCCCGTTCTCACCTCAGGATACCGTTCCGAAAGGTTGATACAGAGTGTTTTTCCTGCAATCTTTGCGGGATTTCTGTGTGTGCGGGCAGCGTGGCTGTCCGCATTTTTGTTTATCTTTTGCTTATCTTATGGGGGTGTTTTACCATAGCTAAGAAAGAAATGCAGATCAACGAGCAGATTCGCGATAACGAATTGCGTATCATTGGCTCCGACGGTGCTCAGTTGGGCGATATGTCCGCGCGTGAGGCACAGGCACTTGCTGATGAGGCGGGTCTGGATCTCGTGAAGATCGCACCGACGGCGGTTCCGCCCGTGTGCCGCATTATGGACTACGGCAAGTATCGCTTCGAGCAGGCGAAAAAAGAGAAAGAAGCCCGCAAGAACCAGCACGTGGTTGATATCAAGGAAGTTCGTCTCGGTCTCAACACCGACGTCGGCGACTTCAACACCAAGGTCAATCAAGCGACCAAGTTCCTGCAGCACGGCGACAAGGTTAAGGTCAGCATCCGTTTCCGCGGTCGTGAGATGGGGCATCCCGAGATGGGACTGGAGTCGATGCGCCGCTTTGCCGAGGCCTGTGCCGAGGTCGCGAACATCGAAAAGCCCGCGAAGCTCGAGGGACGGAATATGCTGATGTTCCTGGCTCCCAAGTCTGCCAAATAAGGCGGAGAAAATCACATTCGTTGCGTACGGGCTTTTGCTCGTTTACACAAAACCTATTAAGGAGGACATTCAATATGCCTAAGATCAAGACGCACAGCGGTGCGAAAAAGCGTTTTAAGCTCAGCAAGACCGGCAAGGCCATCCGCGGCCATGCCTACAAGTCTCACATCCTGAACAAGAAGACCACCAAGCGTAAGAGAAACCTGCGTAAGACTGCGACTGCCGACAAGACCAACTTGGCTGCCATCAAGCGCATGATCCCTTACAAATAATGATCGATGAGACGGAGGTAAAGAAACATGGCTCGTATTAAAGGCGCAATGATGACGCGCAAAAGAAGAAAAAAAGTTCTTAAGCTGGCAAAGGGTTACTATGGTGCCAAGTCCAAGCTGTTCAAGACCGCGAAAGAAGCGGTGATGAAGTCCGGTCAGTATGCTTACATTGGTCGTAAGCAGCGCAAGCGTGACTTCCGCCGTCTGTGGATCGCCCGCATCAATGCCGCGGCGAAGATCAACGGTATGAACTATTCCACCTTTATGAACGGTCTGAAGAAGGCCGGTGTCAGCCTCAACCGCAAGATGCTCGCGGAGCTCGCGGTGTCTGACGCGGCGGCGTTCACCGCTCTGACCGAGCAGGCGAAGGCGGCTCTGAAATAAAAAGCTTATGTTGCGCCCGGCGGGTTTCCGTCGGGTGCAATTTTGCTTTATTTCAAGCGAAATGAGGAGTGAAAACGATGCTCATCACCAGTAAAGATAACCGTCTTGTTAAGGAGTGGCGCGCGCTCAACGAACAGGCAAAACAGCGAAAAAAAGCGGGCTTTTTTGCCGTTGAAGGAGCGCGTCTGTGCGGCGATGCGCTTGCGAGCGGACTGTCGGTGACGGCGGTGCTGTATACTGCCGAGGCGCAGGAGATCTACGCGCCGATTGTGGAGGCACTCATCGCGTCGGCGAAGGAGAGTGCCGAGATCACACCCGCGCTCGCTCGCTCAATGGCGGATACGACCTCGCCGCAGGGTGTATTTTGTGTGATAAAATCTCTTGACATTCAGTTAAGTTTAGATACAATAGATAATATGGGTCGCTACGGCGTATTGGAGGATATCCAAGACCCCGGCAATCTCGGTACGATGATCCGCACAGCGGAAGCATTTGGGCTGGACGGGCTGATTTTGTCCGCGGGCTGCTGTGACGTGTATAACCCGAAGGTGTTGCGTGCCAGTATGGGTGGCGTTTTCCGTTTGCCGATCGCGGTGACGGGGGATCTGCCCGCTGCTATCGAGGCGTTGCAGGCGCGTGGGATGACCGCGCTTGCCTGCGTGGTGGATGCCGATGCCGAGCCTCTGCACCGTGTGGGAAAGACGGCGGGTTGTCTATGCGTTATCGGCAACGAGGGCAACGGGTTGACGAAAGACACGGTTGCGGTGTGCAAGAAGCGGGTGACCATTCCGATGGCGGGCAGAGCCGAGTCGCTTAATGCGTCTATGGCGGCAGGCATCGTGATGTGGGAGATGACCCGTCCCGAATGATAGGCGGTAAAACTGGAGGGTAGACGGTGGACAGTCGCATATACTGGATATGGCTCGCACAGGCATTAGGTCCCGGTGAGTCGGCAATGGGCGATCTGCTGGATACCTTCGGTAGTGCCGCTGTCATCTATACCACCACCGATAAGGCGTTGCGCGAGGCGGGGTTACCGCACCGCGTCGTACGTCGGTTAAAGGATAAATCTCTCGCCGGTGCGCGTGCGATTCTCAACCGCGTCACCCAAGCGGGTGACTGGGTGCTGACACCTGAGGATACGCTGTATCCTGTTGGATTACATCGACTCGCGGATCGTCCTGCGGCACTCTATTGTCGCGGCACGATGCCGGATATGGACACACGGCTGACGCTTGCGGTTGTCGGTACGCGGGAACCCTCGGAAGAAGGTTGGCGCGCGGCATACAGCTTGTCATCAGGGCTTGCTGCAGGCGGTGCGATCATTGTCAGCGGCGGTGCATTGGGTATCGATGCCGCCGCCCACGCGGGCGCGATCGAAAGCGGTGGAATCACCGTCGCGGTGATGGGTTGTCCTGTGGATAGGAATTACCCCATCGAGAACAGCGGTCTTCGTCGCCGCATCCTTGCCGAAGATGGACTGCTCATCAGCGAATATCCGCACGGTATGGAATGTAAGTGCATTTATCAAATTCGCAATCGCCTGATTGCGGGGTTGAGCCACGGTGTCTGCCTTGGCGAAACGCCGATACGCAGCGGAGGGCTTATCACCGCCCGCCTCGGACGCGAGCAGGGAAAAGAGGTGTTCGCGATGCCGGGCATGTTAGCGGGACACCGCAACGACGGCGCGCATCGCGAGATACGGGGCGGCGCGACATTGATCACCTGTGCGGCGGACGTGCTGGAAGAATACGAAACGCTGTTCCCCGCATTACTGGATATTGACGCGGCGAGAGAGGCGCAGACGCTGTTAGATAAACAGCCCGCACAAAAGCCTGCTGCGCAAAAGAAACAACAAACGAAAACCACCGTATCGGTTGAGCGACCCGTTGAGACAATGTCGCCGACGGCATGTCCCGATACGGCGTCTGCGGGCGCAAAGCAGGTGTATGCTTGTTTGACCGACTGCCCCTGTGCTGTAGACGATCTGGCAGAGAAAACAGGGATGACCATCCCCGAACTGCTCGGGGCATTAACGGAACTGGAAATGATTGGCTGTGCTGCTGTTACGGCGGGGCAGCAGTATAGAAAACGATGACGGTGCGTGACGGTTCACGCAGAAAGGAAGAGTGGCTATGTCGAAATTGGTCATTGTGGAGTCGCCGGCCAAGGCAAAAACCATTAAAAAATATCTGGGCAAGGATTATGAGGTCATCGCCTCGATGGGTCACATCCGCGATCTGCCGAAAACCTTGCTCGGCGTCGATGTAGAGAAGGGCTTCCGCCCGCGGTATGTGGATATCCCGGGCAAAACGGCACTGATCCGTCAGCTGAAGGAAGCCGCCGCCCAAAGTGAGCAAGTTTATCTCGCGACCGACCCTGATCGCGAGGGCGAGGCGATCTCTTGGCATTTAGCGACACTTCTCGGTCTGCCGACAGACCGCAAAAACCGCATCACCTTTAATGAGATCACCCGTTCGGGTGTGACTACAGGTATGGCGGCACCGCGCAAGCTGGATATGAATCTGGTCAATGCACAACAGGCTCGCCGTATCCTTGACCGCATCGTGGGCTACAAGCTCAGTCCCTTCCCTCGGATAAAGGTGCGTAAGGGCTTATCCGCCGGACGTGTGCAGTCGGCGACCGTCAGCTTGGTGGTCAGCCGCGAGAATGAGATCCGCTCGTTTGTCAGCGAAGAATATTGGACGCTGGACGCTCTGTTGTCGCTGACCGAAAAAGGCAAGACCTTCCCTGCGAAATTCTACGGCACGGTACAGGAGAAGATCAAGATCGCCGACCAAGAACAGGCGGATGCGATTCTGGAGGCACTCAAAAACGCGACCTACGTCGCGGATAAGGTCAAGAGCGGTACTCGCCGTGTGGCACCCGCACCGCCCTTTACCACCTCCACGATGCAACAGGAAGCAAACCGCAAGCTCAACTTCTCCTCCCGCCGTACGATGAAGGCGGCGCAGGAACTGTACGAAGGTATCGAGCTTGAGAACATCGGCGCGATGGGTCTTATCACCTATATGCGTACCGACTCGCTACGTATCTCTGACGAGGCGCGTGCCGCCGGTAACGAGTATATCCGCGCGACCTATGGCGCGGACTATCTGCCGAACAAGGCGCGCGTATTTAAGACAAAGGGCAACGCGCAGGATGCGCACGAGGCGATCCGTCCTTCGGTTCCGTCGCTGACCCCCGATCAGGTCCAAAACTCCCTTCCTTCCGACCAGTATCGCCTGTATAAACTTATTTGGGAGCGTTTTATCGCCAGCTTGATGGCGGATCAGGTCCA
>JAZOCG010000162.1:0-7309 GCA_045596345.1 Acutalibacteraceae bacterium | reverse complement strand
GACATCCTCGTGCGCCTGCGCCTGCTCGTGGAGCAGACCGTTGGCAAGACCTTTCTCGGTCACCAAAATCGTAACAATGTCACATTCGGGCAACTTCTGCCGAATGCCGCGCACAATGGTCTCATATTGAGAAAATGCTTCTGCATAGGAATTGCTGGAGTAGAAATCATTGATGGCATACTCGATAAATACCAGATCAGGCTTGGCGGCAACTACATCCCGCTCAAAGCGGTAACTGCCCAGATACGTGCCGGTCTCGCCGGTGGAACGGTTAATATTCGTCACCTCGGCACCGGAGAAGGTATCCTTCAGCCATTGACCGATGAGTGCGCGCCAAGAGGTGGTTTCTTGGTCGGAAGCACCGAAACCGCTGGTCACCGAGCCACCGAAATAAACGACCTTCAGCTTTTTGTCGCGGGTCAGCTTCTTATAAGTATTGCCGAGCGTATCGCGGTATTTTATGTAATCGTCATACTTGCCGGTTTTCGGTTGATAAAGCGTACCGTCACCGTGATCGTTTTGGGTTCCTCCGCTGTTATCTGCCGTGGTGGAGGTCGTAGACGTCGTTGTAGCGGAGGTCGTAGACGTCGTTGTGGCGGAAGTTGTAGACGTCGTTGTAGCGGAGGAATTTGTCCCCTCCCCTGTCGTCGTACCGGAAGCGTCGCCGCTCGTGGTCGTATCCGCCTCAGAGGAGCCGGTGGTCACATCCGATCCCGAAGAAACATCTTCCGATCCCGTAGGCGTAGAGGTTTCTCCTCCGTTCCCTGCGCAGGCAGTCAACAGAACGCTGAAAGCCAGCAATACGCAAAGAAACACTGGTGTTCTTTTTTTCATTAAATTTCCTCCTTAAAATGGTTAGTAATCCATCAACAGAGCATCTTTCACAAAACATCCGGCACATAAGCAGGAATTACAGAGAACGTGTGAAATACTCCTTGTACAGCGCATTCAGATTGCGTGCAGAGGGATAAATGGCTTGGGGGCTGAGGAAATGGGAAAATTCAAAGGTGATGATCTTATCCGCATATTCCTTGTGCAGTTCCAGCTTGCGACGGAGCTCTTCGAAGGGGATGGGATAATACATCTTCCGCACATCCCGCTCAAAGGTCTCACAATTCACCCAATGCTGCATACCGTATGAGTGGCACAGGTCTCTGATGCCACGGTAATACGCGGGCATATCCTCTGTCGGCACCGGACCATCTTGGAAAGCGCAGATGTCAATGTTCTGACCGCATTTTGTAAAGATGCGATCCCATTCCTCGACCGTCTGCTCCGGGGTAAAATACTCCTCCGGCGCGATGACGGCACCCTTGAAGAAGGGGCTGATCATCACCGGCTTATCCGGCGCAATATCCTTACAGATGGCGGATACACCTTTGTACACCTCGCAGGCGTTAGGCTTATCAAAGCAGGTCTCCTGCGGAATATACCAGCCGTAAAAAGAGGGATAATCGCTGTAACGCGCCCAAACCTCATCCGCAAACAGCTTGTTTTTACGAATCTCCTCTGTTGCATCCTTCGCGTGGCTCCAATACTGCGAGGATACGTACATACCCATAATGACCTTCATACCGCGCTTCGTGGTCTCTTCAAAGATGAATTTGGCGAAATCGCTGCGATACGGCGTATTAAACGCAACTGAAGGATAAACGGTCTTGGCACCATAGCCACCGCGAATAAAAATCACGGTATCAATGCCGACCTCCTGCATATAATCCAATTCCTGTGACCACTGCTGTAATGACCAGTTGGAGGAAGGAATATCGTGGGTGATCTCATCAATAAATGTTCCGGTAATGGGCATCATATTATATCGCTCCTTTTAAATAACAGTCAAAATCTTACAGCACAGGCTCCACAGGCTCGCCCGTGGCGATCTTTGTGAGCAGCTCCTCACACAGCATCAAGCAACGCGGCAAGTGATAAGGACCTTTCCACATAGAGCCTTTTTGCGTATGCGATACCGTGCCGTCGCGGTGCAAATAACCGTACCATTCGCCGCACTCTTTGTCCGCAAAATGTGAGAACACGTACTCGTGAAGCAGTAAAAAGCGATCCCAGTATTTCTCATCACCCGTGAGTGCATACGCCATCAACGAAGCGATCAGTGCCTCATTATGTACCCACCACAGCTTCATATCCCATTCCAACTGCTCGCAGGGGCGACCGTCAAGATCGACAAAATACAGGATACCGCCGTGCTCCTTGTCCCAGCCGCGCTCAAAAGCCCAATCGAACATCTGCAAAGCATCGCTGAGAAGCTGCTTATCACCGGTATACACCGCCTCACTCATCAGGAACCAAGCATTTTCACAGGTGTGACCGGGGTTGATGGTGCGACCAGCCGGATTGTCCACATGATTGCCGTCGGTCAGCACCGTTTCCAGATTGCATTGCAATTCGGGATGATAGTGATACCGCAACATATCCTGCACAAAGCCGTGCACCGCCTTCGAGAACTTCTCTGCCTTTTCAGGCATACAGCGGCGGAGCTGCTGACCGATGCTCAGCATCACCATCGGTACCGATGCTGCCCGCTCATCACGGGTTTCGGCATACCCTTTGGGGGTGATTTTGAACGGATCGTTTTCCGGATGATAATACCACTCAGTCATCTTGTCGAAACAAGCCTCAGCCTGTGCCAACGCATCCGCATCGCCAAAAGCAGCACCATACTCTGCCATGCCGGCGACATAGAAGCTTTCCGAGAACATATAGCGACGCTTGCGCAGAGGCTGTCCATCCTGCGTGACGGTGAAGAACATACGTCCATCGCTGTCAACGCACTTTTCGTTAAGAAAGCGTTTGCCCAGCTCAACCGCCTTGTCCCATTCGGCGCGACGGCCGTAACGGCGCGTTAAAGCGGAAAATGTCCACAGGCAACGTCCCTGGAACCAAACGGATTTATCGTTGTTATAGCTTTTTCCTTCTTTATCGACGGAAGTGATAAAACCTCCGTATTGCTCATCCACCAGATCGCTGTTCATCCAAAAGGAAACCACATCATCCAGCAGATGATTCCGATAAAATGCAGAGAGCTCTGCCGCCTGTTTAACAATCTTCTCAGACATATCCTCTACCCATACCTTTCTAAAGCTTTTTGCGCCCTGTCTTAAATTAGCTAAAGTTATGCTATAATAACTATACCATATCTAGGCAAAATAAAAAAGTGTAAAAAAGTACCGAAATATATGAAATCATTCCCGTTAATAAAGAAAAACGATTATATCATGCTGCAGAGGTCGATTTTTTAACGCTGAGGTGTCCGATTATCTATTTTAATAAAAAAATCGGTCGTCGGAACAAATCCGACGACCGATTTTTCATTTAACAGCCGTGATGAAGATTGCCGCCTGCAGACGGGTTGCAACCACAGCCGCATCCGCCGCCATCCCCTTCCGTTGCCGGGGGGAAGAACTCGTTAACAGGGAAACTCATCTTGTGGAACAGATCACAGGGATTTTCGCTTGTGGGCGTGCATTCCTTGTTCGGCATACAATAGTCGTATACCGGCATCAGCATCTGCACATTGCGAATAAGCTGTACGATGGTAAAGATACCAAGCGTCACCACAACGATGCGACAATCGGAACTATCAACGAAGTTGCCGCCGTAGCGGTTACACAGCTTCGCAGGGATGCAGCCGCAGTCGCCGCAGTCGTAGTGGCAACGGTCACAACAGTCTACGAGCCGTGCATCCAGCACAACAGGCTCGGCAACCTGCACACAGCAGTGCGGCATGTTGCGGGTAGGCATTTCTTGACGGTCGCACTCGTCGGGGCGGTATTCGCTATGGAACACGCGCACGTGTCCTTCACTGCCGTAGAGAATAACCTTTTTGCGGAAGATGCCGACGCCCTGCACGGTGGTGCACGGCACGCCGTGCCCGCTGTACACCTCGACCTCTACGTTAAAGTAGAAGGTCAAATCACAGGAATAATAGCCGCGGTTGAAAGGCAATGCCTCCACGTCTATGTAGGTCGTAATAACTTCCGCCTTCTTGGTGCGAATGCCGTTTGCGTGATCGATAATCATCTGATCACGCTCGGTGAAGAACAGCCGCATGTTTTCTATACAGTCTTTATCACAACACCCGACAAGCGCGAACCCTTTACAGTTTTGCCCAGCCGCTAACGTTGAGCCAAATCGGGGCTTTACCGACACGATCGCGGCGATTGGTCACACGGTAACGGCCGTTGACCGCAATCCCATCGTATAAATAAAATGTCCCTGTACGGGTTACCGCAACCGATCCGCGAGCCGAGGTATACAGCTTGCCGTTGACCAGCTTCACAGCATCCCCCGCCTTCGGTGCGGGCGTAGCAACAGGCTTCTCTGTTTTCGGTGCGGGCGCGGCGACCGGCTGCTCCGCCTTCGGCTGCTCCTTAACCTCAGCCTTGTACGCAACACCGCAGATCTCGCAGATCGCCTGCACCGTTTCCTCGGCGAGCAACGCCATACCGCCGTTGTGAAACCACGCGCAGTCCTCAGCATTGTCGTGGAAAAACAACTCATCGTACAAGCAGGTCGCATTGGTCGCCTTAATCTCATACAATGAATTGTTCGCCACCACCTTGTGCGATTTTACGCACTTGCGGTATTTTTTGAACACGCGCGCCTTTTCAAGACTTGCCGCGTTGTTCCAGCACATCGTCATCGAATAGCGTCCACCGCCCGCGTTGGTGTGCGCAACATAGTAAAGATCTGCTCCCCACTTGTTCGCCTCGCGCACGCGGCTCTGCAACGCTGGACCGCCGGTCTTAGTTTTGTCACCACGCTTGACCTCAAAGCCGAGTGCCTTCAAGCGACGCTCAACAACGTCCATATACGCGTTACAATGAACATTCTCACCACACTTAGTCGGACATTTTGTCGGGTTGTCCGAGCCGTGCGCCGCCGCCGATAAATAGATTTTTTTAGCCATATATCAGACCTCCTTTGTCTTTACGCCATGCAAACGCTTGGCAAAATCGCTCACATAGTTGGCTCCGCGGGAGATGAGAATACCGGTCAGCAGGGTGCCCACCCACGGCCAGCCAAAAGCGATCCCCACCACCACGAACAGATCGCCGTCGGTCATAAAACATAGAAGAACACCGAGCGCGATCGCTGCAAGTTGCGTGACTGCGGTCTTCCAACCGCCGCTGAGAAATGCTCTGCCGATCGTCTTGACGTACTCGATAAGAGCCTCCACCACGATCGCCATCACAATAATAAGTACGATACCTTCCATTTCACAAAGTTCCTCCCCGAATTTACACGCCGAGCCCCAGCTTGATGAGCACATACCCCACAAGAGCGGTAACGGTTGCCATCAACGCTTTCTCCACGATGGTTTCCCAGCGTTTGGCGGGCTTACCGGCGAGGGTTTTGACATCCGCCTTGATCTCCTTGACATCGGTGTCCATATCCTTCTGCCGTTGATCAAGACGGGCGATGCTCGCGAGCATCTCATCATTGTCCGCGAGCTTTTTCTCCACCTCGTCGAGACGGTGAGCGTTAGAACGTGAACGATCGTCCACGCGCTGTATCTTCACCGCCAATTCTTCACCGATCATTCAGTCTCACCCCGCTCCTCGGTTTTGACCTGTTCGACAAACGCGTTGTACTGCGCAAACTCCTGCGGCTTTGTATCCCGTTGCCGCAGGATAGCAAGCTCATCGTCCACCGAATAAACCTCACGCACACGCGCGATCACGCGCTCCTTAAATGACAGACACGGCAACTGCTCCGCCTTCTCCAATTCCTCTGCGGTCATATCACGATACACGCCGTTTTCCAACACTTTCATTTTCTCACCCCATACAATGTAAATGCACTGCCAGCCATCCACGTTTTGCTTGTGCCCGTAGCCGTATACAACTCTATTTTTTTAGCAGGCAAGACATAGTCGACATATGTCGGCGGCAAGATGTTCTGCCGACACATAGCTGTTTGCGAGTTCGGGAGAGTGCCCGAAGTGGACGACATAACACGAAGTGAGGCACAGCCACTATTCTCCTCACCGAAATATATCGCAAACCTGCGTAAAGTTGTATTAAGCGACATAGACGAAATGTTTCCCGTCACCGCTGCATCGTTGATGTCTACAAACAGCGTACCGCTTGCACCATCGGTAAATGTTGCGTGCGCTTCAATATAAAAGTCCGTCAATTCAAACGCATTCCCCTCGCTGTCTGCGGAGAATATAACATACTGCGGTAAGCTGCCGTCCGTGTCGGCTTCGACGGTGATGGTGGCGATTTCCTCATAGACCTTTTGTTTCGGCAGATCATCCATCAGCGCATAATACCCGTCGCCGATGTATTTAACCGCGCGTTCAAGATTCCACGCGGTGATCGGAGCACTACCATTTTCCGACGGGTTCTTAAACTGCTGAAGTGATGCAGGAGCTATCGCTAACTCTCCGTCTGCATTTAATCCCAAACCCGTTCCTTTCTTCAACACAAAACCGTCAGGGGTGTTATAATAACCTGTGCTCATACGTCCCAGTTTAATCGTACCCGTTGTGCCGATTACCGCAGGAGCGGTCTTGTCATCGACGTAGGCTTTGACCTCTTCGACGCTACCGACCGCCGCGCTAAGATCCTTCTCAAACGCGGCATAGGTATCCGCCGCTGTCTGCTCGATCGCGGTGCGAGTGTCCGCTGCCGTCTGCTCAATTGCAGAATAGGTATCCGCTGCCGCCTGCTCAAGTGCCAGCTCCATCGCACGCTCCATCTGCTCATGCTCCGACAACGGTATCGGTGATGCGGGCGACGCCTCCACTGCCGACGATACGGTGAACAGCATCATCGCCGACTTTTTGATCTCGCCGTTTGGTCCGACCGCACGCAACGTTGCGCGAAGCGATCCGGGCAGCTGTGTCTGCTGACTAAGCACCGTCCAAGTCAGTAATATCCCATCCTCGCGCACCGATTTTGCCAGAGGCGCGATGTCGGTGCACGCTTCGCATTCCACCGCCATCCCTTCGCGTGTGTAGCTTTCCTTAGTGGTGTTTGCAGTCGATATCACGGTTATGCCGTCCGCATCCACCTTCTCGGTCGATGAGTGCTGCGTACTCTGGACCGTGCGCGGTGACAGCGTATGCGTCACCGTCGACAGATCAAATTCCATATCCAGAAAAAACGCATAATCCCGATAAGTCAGGTCGGACAAAAAGAACTGGCGCGTGACCGATTCGTGTTCACCGACATAGGCTATCTGTTTATCCTCGGGCGGGATCACCGCGATCCAATCCGTTAAATTGATCATCCCATAACTCCTTTCTCTCTTCCCACCAACGACACAGACGATTTTGCAGTTG
>JAZOCG010000161.1:0-4007 GCA_045596345.1 Acutalibacteraceae bacterium | reverse complement strand
GGATGTTGTGTGTCATATTCGATACGCAGTCGACGGAGAAATCCGCCGCCGCGCGGTAGAGGTCATACCGTTCATTATACCGTTGTTGTAACAGTTCACGGTTGGAGGACAGCGGACGGTCAGCGGTGGTAACGAGTGTTTCGAGCGGACGGTCAAGGAAACATATCCGCCCGTTTGCCCGCAGGACAGCCATGTTTTCCGCCCGCAGAATAGCACCCCCGCCCGTGGCAATGACGGTGTGTTGTACGCTCTCGAGTGAGCGAATGACGTCGCTCTCAATCGCGCGAAAGCCCGCTTCGCCTCGCTCGGCGAAGATGGTGGGAATATCCGTGCCGATCTGTTCGCGGATGAGGTCATCGGTGTCGATGAAGTTCATTCCGTGCTCGGCGGCGAAGGTCTTTCCGAGGGTGGTTTTACCGCACCCCGGCATCCCGATGAGCACCAAATTCTGCTTACCGCCCAGGATGTTGCGGTAGACCTTCTCGATCCGCTCCTTGGGGACAGTGGTGTCGAGAAAATGCTCGACCGCGACCGCCGCTTGTGCGACGAGCATATATAACCCGCCCGTCGCGGGAATGTCGAGACTCTGCGCCTGCCGCACGAGCCGTGAGCGCAGAGGATTGTAGATCGCATCCGCCACGCCGACAAGGTGCGGGAACTGTACAAGGTCGATCGGTTGAGCATTCGGCTCAGGGTACATTCCGCAAGGGGTGGTGTTGAGAATAACCTCGGCGTCGGCGTGCAGGCTCAAAGCATCTTCATACGAGATGCAATCATCCTTCGCCGAGCGGGACACGCGGTATACTTCCCGCGCGCCCATTGCGTTCGCAACGGCAACGGCGGTCTTTGACGTGCCGCCGCTGCCGAGAATAAGCACCTTGCGCCCCGCGGGGTCGATCCCTGCGCGGCGCTGCAACGCGGTCATTCCCGCAAAGTCGGTGTTGTAGCCGATGAGTTTCCCATTGCGGTTGACGATGGTGTTGACCGCACCGATTTCTTGTGCGATGGGGTCGATCTCGTCGAGATAGGGCATCACGTCCTGCTTATAGGGAATGGTGACGTTGATTGCCTTAAAGTCGTGGGCGGTCATAAACGCCGCCAGCTCCCCGCGCGGGATCTCGCGGATCTCGTATTCGTAATCCGCCAGACACGCGTGGATCTCTTTTGAAAAGCTGTGGGAGAGTTTCTCTCCGATGCATCCGTACTCCATTATTCCGCCAGCCAATCTGTACCGTATTTGATACTCAGCATATCGCACAGGGTCAGCGCGACCATACTGTCCGCGACCACCCGCGCACGGTGCACGATGCAAGGATCGTGCCGCCCGCCCGCGACGAGATCGGTCATCTCACCCGTATCGAGGTTGAGGGTATGCTGTGCCTTGTGAATGGTGGGGGTGGGCTTGACCGCACAGCGGATGATAAGCGGCATCCCATTGGATATGCCGCCGTTGATACCGCCGTTATGGTTGGTTGCGGTGGCAACACTGTCGCCGTCTTTGATAAAGCAGTCGTTGGCTTCACTGCCGCGCATTTCGGTGAGGGCAAAACCGTCGCCGAACTCCACGCCCTTGACGGCGGGAATGGAAAACAACGCGTGAGCGAGGATGCTCTCTAAGGTATCAAACCACGGCTCACCGACGCCGACGGGAAGCCCCGTCACGACGGTCTCGAGTACGCCGCCGACGCTATCGCCGTCAGCCGCCGCCGCGAGGATCGTCTCTTTCATCGCCTCGGCGGCGGTGTCGTCGAGCACCGCGAATGCGGAATCATTAAGCTTATCCATATCGGCGGCGAGATCGTCGAAGCGGCGATCCGCTACATCGGCAATACGCGCGATATGCGTCGCGATGCGAATACCCTTGCGCGACAGCGCGGGAATGATGATCGCCGCCGCCGCGACGATGGCGGCGGTCACACGACCGCTGAAATGCCCGCCGCCGCGCGGGTCGGCGTAGCCGTTGTATTTCATTTTTGCGGTATAGTCCGCGTGCCCCGGTCGGGGGGTGGCGGCGAAGGGCGCGTAGTCGCCCGATTTGGTGTCGCTGTTCGGGATGCGGATGAGGATGGGCGAGCCGTTGGTTTTGCCGTTCAATACACCGCTCTCAATGACGAAAGGGTCGCTTTCTTGCCGCGGGGTGGACAGCGCACCGACAGGACGGCGCAGGGTGAGTTGACGGCGGATGAAGTCCTCATCCACGGGGATGCCGGGGGAAAGCCCGTCGACCACCGCACCGACAGCCGCGCCGTGGCTTTCGCCAAGCAGCGTGACGGTCACGTGATTACCGAAGATGTTTCTCATACGCCGAACGCTCCTTTCACCTGCTCAATGTAGTCGTCGAGCGGCAGTTTTTTGATCTCAAATGTGCCGACCTGTGGCACGGTAACGACGGCGATGTCCTTGCCGTCGGCTTTTTTATCGTGGTTGAGGGCTTCGAGGATTCGGTCGAGCTCGCCGCTGACCGCGGTGGGAAGCCCCAATCGCTCCAACACGGGTTTAAGTCGTGTACGCACCTCATCACCGCACATCGGGAGCATCCCAATGGCGACGCATTCGCCGTGGTAGTAGTGCGCCATATCCTCGGCACTTTCGATCGCGTGCGCGAGAGTGTGCCCAAAGTTGAGCACGCGGCGAAGCCCGCCCTCGCGCTCGTCTTGCTCAACTACGTTCTTTTTGATGAGCAACGACCGCTCAATGACGGTGTCGATCTTGTCGAATTGCTCGCCGCGCTCGAAGAGGGCGAACAGCGCGGGGTCGTGGGTGAGTGCCATCTTCACCGCTTCCGCGAGTCCGTTTGCCACCTGCCGCGCGGGCAGGGTAGCGAGGGTGTCGGGGTCGATGAGCACCGCGCGCGGCGGCCAAAACGCTCCGACGATATTTTTATACCCGCCGAAGTCAATAGCGGTCTTGCCGCCGATGGAAGAATCCACCTGACTGAGCAAGGTAGTGGGAATGTTGTAGAAATCAATGCCGCGCATATAGCACGCCGCGGCAAACCCCGCCAGATCCCCTACTACACCGCCGCCGACCGCGACCACGCAGTCGGTGCGAGTGAAGCCTTTTTCGGTGAGCACGCCGAGCAGTTCGAGGAAGCGGTCGCTGCACTTGGATGCTTCCCCCTCGGGGATGGTGACGACCGTCGGCTCAGCGCACTGAGCGGCAACTGTCGCGGCATACTGTGCG
Organism: Acutalibacteraceae bacterium; assembly: GCA_045596345.1. GTDB lineage: Bacteria > Bacillota > Clostridia > Oscillospirales > Acutalibacteraceae > UBA5905. Next base: position 824 of record JAZOCG010000161.1, on the reverse strand, counting down.
GGCACGCCGCTGTCGGTAACGACCAGCACACGGCGCGCAAAATTCATAAATTCCCCTGCGCGGCTGAGTGCGCCGCGCTCGAGCAAAATATCATAACCGCCCGTAGCGGTTTTTACGGGAATAAGCATACGTATTCCACCTTATAACTGAATTTCTTTCTCAAAACTGGCGAGCACGCGCACCTGATCACAGCAGGTGCCGAGTTCTTCCAGCATCTTGTTGCCGTCGTCGCTCGCGATGTTGCCCTCGCCTTCGGCGTAGAAATAATAGCTCCAAATGAGGTCGCGTGCGGGACGGCTCTTGAGCGCGCGCAGGTTAAACTTATGCGAGCCGATGACCGAGATCGCCTTACCCAGCGAGCCCGCCTCATTCTTCACCGTAAACAGCAGGATGAAACGGTTGTCGCGGGGGGTTGCACTCTTCGGCGTGCGGGAGAACACCGCGAAACGGGTGGTGTTCTGGTTACTCTTATTGATGCGCGCCTCCAGCTTCTTGAGCCCGTATTTCTGCGCCGCCTCGTCGCTGGCGATGGCGGCGATGTCGTGACGACCCCATTCGGCGACCTGCTTGGCGGCGACGGCGGTGTTGCCCGCCTCGACGGTATCAAAGCCGTGCTCGCGGATATACTCCGCGCACTGACCGAGTGCCTGCGGGTGGCTGATGACGGTTCTGACTTGATCCATCGTCGTACCCTTGACGGCGAGCAGATTTTGCTCCACCGAGATGTCGAACATTCCGTTGATATACAGCGGACCGAAGAAAGCGAGATCCATCACCGCACCGACGTCGCCGTTATAGCTGTTTTCCAGAGGCAATACCGCACA
>JAZOCG010000160.1:0-4264 GCA_045596345.1 Acutalibacteraceae bacterium | reverse complement strand
AACGGGTACGCAGATGGCATCGCCGCCCCACTCCTCCGGCACGATCTCATGCTCGGTGAGCTGCTGCATCCCCCGGTCGGGGTTGGCAGTGGGCTTATCCATCTTGTTGATGGCCACGATGATGGACACGCCCGCGGCTTTGGCGTGGTTGATCGCTTCGATGGTCTGCGGCATAATGCCGTCGTCCGCGGCGACGACCAGAATGGCAATGTCCGTCACCTGTGCACCGCGCGCACGCATTGAGGTGAACGCCGCGTGACCGGGGGTGTCGAGGAAGGTGATGGACTGCCCATTCGCCTGCACGCGGTAAGCACCGATATGCTGGGTGATGCCGCCCGCCTCGCCGGCGGTGACACTGGTTTTGCGGATGGCGTCGAGGATAGACGTTTTGCCGTGGTCAACGTGACCCATCACCACCACGACGGGATCGCGGGGCAACAGGTTATCGTCCGCGTCCTCGCTGTCGTCGATGATGCGCTCTTCGATGGTGACAACGACCTCTTTTTCCACCTTGGTGTGGAATTCTTCCGCCACCAGATAGGCGGTATCAAAGTCGATCTCCTGATTGACCGTCGCCATCACGCCGAGCATCATCAGTTTTTTGATGACTTCCGCGGAGGTCGCTTTCAGACGCAGAGCCAGTTCACCGACCGTGATGGTCTCGCCGACCTGAATGGTCGCCTGCTTCTTCTTGCGCTCCATCTCGATGCGGTTGAGACGCTCCGCCTCGGTCTCGCGGCGACGCTGTTTCTTATACTGCTGTTTGGATTTTTGGTTGATCTTTTGTTTTTTGATGGCACCGCCGACGCCGCGTACGCGGTTGGAGGTCTGCGCCATCACGTCGAACTTCTCGTCATACTTATTGGAAGCCAACATCTGCGGCTTACGGGTATCGACGGTGCGACGCTCCTGCGGCACTTTCGGCTGAGGTGCCGCCTTCGGCTTCTCTGCCTTGGGCGTGGCAGGCTTCGTGCCGCCTTTTGCAACGCCTGCATTGGCTTTGGACGCTTCTGCTTTGGGTAACTCGGATTTGGGAGTTTCTGCTTTCGGCTCCTCCTTCGGCTTGCGATCGTTCGCGGTGGCGAAGTAGGCGTCGAGATTATCCGTATTGAATTTCTGCGTATAGTGTTCAAAGATCACGTCCAGCTCGTGCTCCTCGAGCGCGGTGGCACTCTTCTTCGCGGGCTGGAAATGTTTTGCCAGCAGTTCGACGATCTCCTTACTGGGAACGCCGAAATCCTTGGCAACATCCGTCACACGGTATTTAATCATCATAGGGCAACATCCTCCTTTGTATCGATGCCGAGATGCTTTTGCATCGCGGCGGCAAAGCCGCGGTCATCGGTGGCCGCGACGGCAACGGGCTTCTGTAATCCGAGCGCGTGGGCGATCGCTTCTTTATCGGCGTCGATCACCCGAATGGGGCAGGGGCTTTCCTGTGCGGCAAAGCGGAGCTCCTTCTCGGTCTTTGCCGAGCGGTCGGCGGCGAGCAGGATACACTGTGCGCGTCCGCTGACAAGCAACGCCTTCACCGCGTCAAAACCGATCGTAATATGTCCGGCGCGGCGGGCGATGCCGAGCAGGTTCAACACCTTATTCTGCACTGTCCGTCAACTCCTGTTCCATACGGTCGTAGATCTCCTCGGGTATGGCACATTCAAAGGACCGCTCAAACCGCCGTGCCTTGCGTGCGACACGCAGACAGTCGAGTGAGGGGCAGAGATAGGCACCTCTTCCCGCGGCGCGTCCGTTTAAGTCGAGGGAGATGTCCCCCTCGGGACTGCGCACCACGCGGATGAGTTCTTTTTTTGGCTTCATTTCGCCGCAGCCGCTGCATTTGCGCAACGGAATTTTCTTCATATGTGCCATTGGGATCACCTCTCGGGATTATTCTTCGGTCGTTTCTTCTTCGGCGTCTTCGCCGTAGAAGCCGCTTTCGGGGCGGATGTCGATCTTCCAGCCGGTGAGTTTCACTGCCAGACGGGCGTTCTGACCCTTGTTGCCGATGGCGAGGGACAGCTGAGCATCCGGTACGGTGACGCGGCAGGCTTTTGCACCTTCGGGGTCCATATCGACAGACAGCACCTTTGCGGGGGCGAGTGCCGCCGCGATGAAGGTTGCGGGATCTTCGCTGTATTCGACGATGTCGATCTTCTCGCCGCCGAGTTCTTCGACGATGTTGGCGACGCGGATGCCGCGCTGACCGATGCAGGCACCGACCGCGTCGACGTTCTCGTCGTGCGACAGCACCGCCATCTTGGTGCGGGAGCCTGCCTCACGGGACACCGCCTTGATCTCAACGATGCCGTTGAAGATCTCGGGCACCTCGTTTTCGAACAGGCGGGTGACCAGACCGGGGTGGGTGCGGGACACCAGCGCGCGCAGCCCTTTTTCGGTCTCCTTGATCTCAACAACGTACACCTTGATATGGTCGCCGACGTTGATGACATCACTCTCCATCTGCTCGCTCTTCGGCAGGACGGTTTCGCCCTTGCCGACCTGGATGGTCGCAGCACCCGTGCGCGGGTCAACGCGGGTGACCAGTGCGGTGACCAACTCCTGCGTGCGGCGTTGGAATTCCATCACTTGTTGGTTCTTCTCCGCCTCGCGGATACCCTGACGGATGACGTGCTTCGCCGACTGTGCGGCGATGCGACCGAACTCCTTGGTCTTGAGTTTAATGTCGATGACCTTGCCGAGCTTGGCACGCTTGTCATACTGCTTTGCCTGATCCAGTGTCAGCTCGAGATCGGGATCCTCGACCTCTTCCACGACCGTCTTGCGCAGGCTGACGCAGAACTCACTGGTTTCGGGGTTCATCGTGACGATGATGTTCTCCTTACCGCCGAAGTCCTTCTTCACCGCGACCACGATCGCCGCCTGGATGCGTTCAATGAGGTAATCGGGCTCGATACCCTTTTCCTTTGCCAGCAGTTTCAGTGCTTCAAAAAATTCCGTAATTTCCTTGTTCGTCATTGTTATTCCCTCCACAGACCTATTGGTCTTTATTTACTTGGTTTATTCTTCCTCGTCCCATTCGTCGATGGCGTGCACACTCGCGTAGTCTTTTTTACCGAACACGCGCTCACTGTCGTCCTCGAGCGTGAGTGTCAGTTCGCCGTCGGCGTATGCCGTGAGGATGCCGGCGAGCTCCTTTTGCCCGTTTTCGTCGGGGCTGTATAGTTTGACATTGACGGGATAGCCTTCGTAGTACGCGAAATGCTCGTCGCGCACAAGCTCGCGGTCCGCGCCGGGAGAGGTAACCTCCAAGCAGTAGGACTGCTCAATAGGATCTGCCTCGTCGAGCAGCGGGCTGAGCCGTCGGGAGACGTCAACACAATCGTTGATGGATACGGGCGCGTCCTCACGGTCGATGATCACCCGCAGTATCCACGTCGCGCCTTCTTTGACGAAGCGGATGTCCCACAGCAGTAGTCCGAACTCTGCGGTCAGCGGCTCAACGAGCGGCGCGACCTTGGCAGGGATGCCGCCGGGGGATGAATTCTTGCCTTTTGCCATAGTCAAACCTACCTTTCGATAGCGTGATCGATTGTGTGCGTCATATCACGCTTGACAACGACAAAGGAGCGGGTCGCCCCACTCCTTTGTCCAGTTTACTATTTACGCTGATGTTAGTATAACACACAATGCCGAAAAATGCAAGTCTTTTTTATAAATTATAGTAAAGTCGCGTATTAATCTTAATTTAACAAGTAAATACCGAGGTTGAGATAGCCCGCAAAGGTCACCCAAACGAGGTAGGGGACAAGCAACCACCCTGCGAGCGGAGAGATGGCGGCAAAACGGCGGATGGTCAACAGGATCAGTACCCACAACAGAATAAGCCACAGGAACGCGAGCAGATATGCCTGCCAATTAAAAAAGATCGGCGACCACAGAAAGTTGACCGCCAATTGTAACGCGTACACGGTGAGCGCGCCGCTGATCTCACTGCGTCGCGCGCCGCTGACCAAAACGAGATAACTCGCCAACCCCATCAACAAATACAGCAGCGTCCACACCACTGGGAAGAGCCACGCGGGCGGTGACAGCGGTGGCTGGTTGAGAGAAGAAAAGTTCTGCATCGCATCCATCGTCAGCAGGGCGGACAGCCCGCCGACCGCGAGCGGGATAAGCAGACAGATCAGTAATTTTTTCCATTGGATTTTCATCATAAAAAACACCCCCGACGTCATTGTATGGGACGTCGGGGGTCTGTTATGCGAATGGATCGCTGTAGGAGGTGAAAGCAGCCGCATAACAC